>CANQUO010000029.1 GCA_947627085.1 uncultured Oscillospiraceae bacterium | reverse complement strand
CCACCATCGGCAACAACGTGCTCATCGGCGCGGGGGCCAAGATACTGGGGCCCTTCACCGTGGGGGACAACGCCCGGGTGGCCGCGGGGGCGGTGGTATTGAACCCCGTGCCGCCGGACTCCACCGCCGTGGGCGTCCCGGCGAGAGTGGTGCGTATTGCCGGGGAGAGAGTCCACTACGCCGACGACGTGGACCAGGTCAGCGTCACCGACCCTGTGAAGAACGAGATAGCCGAGCTCAGGGCGAGAATAGATAAGCTTACGGGCATATTGGAAAACAAAGGAGAATAAAAATGTATCTTTACAATTCCGCCACCCACAAAAAAGAGGAGTTCAAGACCCACACCCCGGGCCATGTGGAGATGTACACCTGCGGCCCCACGGTGTATCACTACGCCCATATAGGCAACCTGCGAAGCTACATTATGGAGGACGTGCTGGAAAAGTACCTCCGGTACGAGGGGTACGATGTGAACCGCGTCATGAATATAACCGACGTGGGGCACCTCTCCGGCGACAGCGACGCGGGCGAGGACAAGATGCTCATGGGCGCGAGGCGCGAGCACAAGACCGTCATGGAGATCGCGAAATTCTACACCGACGCCTTCTTTGACGATTGCCGCAAGCTCAATATCAAGACCCCCGACACCGTACAGCCCGCCACCGGGCTCATACCGGAGTTCATCCGGATGGTGGAGGGGCTTTTGGACAAGGGCTACGCCTACATCGCCGGCGGCAACGTGTACTTCGACACCTCGAAGCTTGCGCGCTACCACATCTTCTTCGACCACGACGAGGCAGATCTCCAGGTGGGCGTCCGGGAGGGCGTGGAGGAGGACCGGAACAAGCGCAATAAGAATGATTTCGTGCTCTGGTTCACCAAGTCGAAATTTGAGGACCAGGCGCTGAAGTGGGACTCCCCCTGGGGGGTGGGCTACCCCGGCTGGCACATCGAGTGCTCCGCCATATCCCTCAAGTATAACGGCGAGTATCTGGACCTGCACTGCGGCGGCATAGACAACGCCTTCCCCCACCATACAAACGAGATAGCCCAGTCCGAGTCCTACCTGGGCCACCCCTGGTGCCCCCAGTGGTTCCATGTCCACCACCTGGTGACGCCGGAGGGCAAGATGAGCAAATCCAAGGGCAAGACCCTGATTCTCACCACCCTGGAGGAGGAGGGCTACGATCCCCTGGCCTACCGCTTCTTCTGCCTCCAGAGCCACTACCGCAAGGCGCTGGTGTTCACTTGGGAGAACCTGGACAACGCCCAAGGGGCGTACAGAAAGCTAATCGCCCGCATAGCCGCCCTGAAGCCCGGGGACGGCCCGGTGGATAATGGGACAGTCTCGGCCCAGCGGGAGAGGTTCATAAAAGCCGTGGGGGCGGACCTCAACACGTCCCTTGGTATCACCGCCGTATACGACGCGCTGAAGCTTCCGGTGAATGACGCGACGAAGCTTGCCGTGTTGGCGGATTTCGACAGGGTATTGGGCCTGAGCCTCCTTGAGAAAGCCAATGATAAGCGCTCCGAGGACGAGAAGAGCCGCGCCGCGGCCTCAAGCGCCGGGGGCGTCACCATCGAGGGCGAGGGCGACCCGGAGATAGACGCCCTTGTATTAAAGCGCGCCGAGGCCAAAAAGGCGAAAAATTTCGCCGAGGCAGACCGCATCCGCGACGAGCTCCGCGCCCGGGGCATTGAGATAACCGACATCCCCGGCGGGGCGAGGTGGAAAAGGGTATAAAAACATCGGGAAAGCGCATAAAAATCACAAAAAGCCGCCAAAAAGACCATAAAAAAGACCCGCGCTCCCAAAAAGAGCGCGGGTTTTGCATTGGAATTTCTGTTTAAATAAGGTCGCAGATAGCATTTGTGTAGGCGGAAATGTCCTCAACAGGCAATGAGGCCAGGAGCTTTGCCTGGGCGCAGAGGACACGGGCTATTTTGGCGGCCCGGTCCTTATCGCTCTCAAAGGCGGCGGTGAGGGAGGCAAAGACCTTGTGCTCGGGGTTGAGCTCCAAAACCCTGCGGGCCCTTATCTTCTCGCCGGCGTCCCCGGGCATCTGGCGGAAGTAGCGCTCCATCTCAAGGGTTATATCCCCCTCATATGACATGCAGACGGCGGAGCTCATAAGCGAGTGGGACAGCTTTACGTCCACCACCTCGTCCTTAAGCGTCTCCTTTATGAAGTCGAGAAGCTCCTTGGAGCCCTCGTCCTCGGTCTCCTGCTCCTTCTTCTCCTCCTCGGTCTCAAGGCCCAGGTCCCCGCCGGAGACGGACTTCAGCTCCTTGCCCTCGTACTCAAAGAGCATCTGGGACACGAACTCGTCGATGTCCTCAACGAAGTAGAGGAGCTCGTAGCCCTTGGCCCGGACCTGCTCCGTCTGGGGAAGGCCCGCGGCGGAGCGGATATCGCCGGCGGCGGCGTAGTAGATGTATTTCTGGCTCTCGGGCATACGGGAGACGTAGTCGGCGAGGCTGGTGAGCTTTTCGTCATTGGAGGAGTAGAATTTGAGAAGGTCCTTTAAAAGCTCCTTTTTCATTCCGTACTCGCCCACGATGCCGTACTTTATCTGTCGGCCGAAGGCGGCCCAGAAATCGTCGTACTTCTCCGGGTCCTTCGTCATGAGGGAGAGAAGCTCGCCCTTTACCTTGCTCTCTAAGTTGCCGGCGATGACCTTAAGCTGGCGGTCGTGCTGGAGAATCTCACGGGAGATGTTGAGGGAGAGGTCCGGGGAGTCCACAACGCCCCGGACAAAGCGGAAGCACTCGGGCAGAAGGTCCGGGCAGGACTCCATTATCATGACGCCGGAGCTATAAAGGGCCAGGCCCGGCTTGTAATCGCGGCTGTAAAAATCGTAGGGGGCCTTTTTGGGGATGAAGAGGAGGGCGCGGTAGCTGGTGAGGCCCTCGGCGTTGACGCGGATGATGGCCACCGGGTCCTCGGTGTCGTGGAAGCGCTCCTTATAAAATTCGACGCACTTCTCGTCCGTGGCCTCGCTCTTGGGCCGTTGCCAGATGGGGACCATGGAGTTTACGGTCTCCTCCTCGGTGTGGGTGACGGGCTCGGTCTTTTTGTGGCCGTGCTCGTCGGTCTCGCCGGTCTCCACGTACTCGGTGTGCTCCACGTCCATGCGGATGGGGAAGCGCACGTAGTCGGAGTATTTCTTTATGAGGTCCTTTATCCGCCAGGACTCCAGATAGTCGGAAAAACGCTCGGCCTCGGTGTCGGGCTTTATGTGCATGATTATGTCCGTACCCACGTCGGGCTTGTCCGCCTCGGAGACGGTGTAGCCGTCGGCGCCGGAGCTCTCCCACTTATAGGCCTGCTCCGAGCCGTAGGCCCGGGATATGACCGTCACCTTGTCGCTGACCATAAAGGCGGAGTAGAAGCCCACGCCGAACTGGCCGATGATGTCGAGGTTTGATGCGTCCTCCGCCTCGGACTTGAATTTGAAGCTCCCGGAGTGGGCGATGACGCCCAGGTTTTCCTCCATGTCCTCCTTCGACATGCCGATGCCGTTATCGGAGACGGTTATGGTCCTTGTGTCCTTGTCGACCTTGACGAGGATGCGAAAATCGTCGCGGTTAAGGCCCACGTTCTCGTCCGTCAGCGCTTTGTAGGCCAGCTTGTCGATGGCGTCGGAGGCGTTGGAGATTATCTCTCTGAGGAAGATTTCGTGGTGGGTGTAGATGGAGTTGATCATCAGGTCCAGAAGGCGCTTAGACTCGGCCTTGAACTGTTTTTTTGCCATGTTTTGTTTACTTCCCTTCAAAGCTCAAGCCCGCAAAAAGCGGGCTTTTTTAGTATTAGTGCTATTATACACCGTTTTTTTCGGCGTTTGTTACAAAATTAAAAATTTATGATCCCTAAGTGCTCAAGAAGTATCTTAAGGCCAATGAGGATAAGTATGGCGCCGCCGAGAATCTCCGCCTTTTCATGGAGCCGGCCGCCGACCTTGTTGCCGATGTACACCCCCGCCACGCTCAGGGCGAAGGTTATTATCCCGATGGCGGCGATGGAGGACCAGATGTTGACGGCTAAAAAGGCGAAGGTAACCCCCACCGCCAAAGCGTCGATGCTGGTGGCCACGGCCAGGACGAAGAGCTCCCGGAGGGCGAAGCTCCCGCTGTCGGCGCCCTCCTCCCCGCGCACCGCCTCCCAGATCATGCGCCCGCCGATGAAGGACAGAAGCGCGAAGGCTATCCAGTGGTCGATACTTGTGATATATGACTCAAATTGCCGGCCCAAAAGCCAGCCCAGAAGGGGCATCAGCGCCTGAAAGCCCCCGAAAAAGAGCCCCACTAAAAGGGCGTTTTCGGCTTTCAGCGTCTTGACGGACAGGCCCTTGCATACGGACACGGCGAAGGCGTCCATGGAAAGGCCCACGGCTATGAGGATGAGCTCAAAAAAGGACATAGAAACACCTGCGTCAGTTGTTGATAGCGCCGCGAATGGCGGAAAGGAGGTCGTCAAAGGTCTCCAATGCCGGAAGGTCCGGGTTGTCGGCCTTTATTTTATCCGTGCTCCGGAAGAGGAATCCGGCCTTGCCGGCCCTTATCATGGCAAGGTCGTTGTAGCTGTCCCCGGCGGCTACGGTCTCAAAGCCGCAGGACTGGAGGGCCCTGACGGTGGTGAGCTTTGAGTTTTCGCACCGCATCCTGAAGCCCGTTATCTCCCCGGAGGGGGCGGCGATGAGCTCGTTGCAGAATATGGCGGGCCAGTTAAGCTTGCGCATGAGGGGCGTGGCGAATTGAGTGAAGGTGTCGGAGAGGATGACCACTTGAGTCTCCTCCCGCAGGGCGTCCAGGAACTCCCGCGCTCCCGGCAGTGGGTCGATTTTGGCGATGACCTCCTGAATCTCGCGAAGCCCCAGGCCGTGCTCTTTCAAAATGGCGATACGAAAGGCCATGAGCTTTTCGTAATCCGGCTCGTCCCTAGTGGTCCGCCGGAGCTCGGGAATCCCGGATTTTTCCGAAAAGGCGATCCATATCTCGGGGACCAGGACCCCCTCAAGGTCAAGGCAGACTATGTGCATGGCGGTTACCTCTTTTCATATTAATAGGCGATGAAGAATATTATACATGGTTTTCGGGGATTTGCAAGAGGGAACCTTAAATGCCCCCTCCTCGTAGGAGGGGGGTAGGGGGGAAGCGAGACCGAAGGGTTATGCTAGCACCTCCGAACAAAGGAGTGTGCGGAGACGAGGCCCTCGCTTCCTCAGTCGCCTGCGGGCGACAGCTCCTCCTACGAGGAGGAGCCAAGAATCGTCCGTGCGGCGGGGACGGGGGAATGGGCGGGTTTGGAACCCGCCCCTACGGGTTGAATAGTAGATTTTCCTTTTATTCTGTAGGGGAGGTTGAAATCGTGCTAATGTAGCGCGCCCAAGTTAGAGGTCAAGGCTATCGATTCCTGAGCTGTAAGCGGCCAAGCGAGTTAGACGTAGGGACAATTCGACAAAGGACGCGCGGAGATGAGCGGTACCAGCCGCCGACACGCGCAAACGGCCTTTTCTCTCCTTTGCTACTTTCCTCTCTTTTGTGCCCAACAAAAGAGAGGAAAGTAGACCCCCCCGTCCCATCGGACGGCCCCCGACAAAAAGCCCAGCGGCGCATGAGCGAAGTACTTGACACCGGCGATATTATATTTTAATATACTTAATACCTTATACCTTAAGCCATAAAGCCATATTAAAACGGAGGATCGCTATGCCTGAACAGTGCTATAAGGACGCGTTGAAGCTGGGACAGAAGGAATACAGGGCCTGTCTTTCAAAGGGAATAAGCCCCGTTTTGCCGGTTATGGACGATTTCATACCGGAGGATCGGGTGAATATAGGAGTGAAGCTGGGGACGGTGCAGATACCGGTGGAGTTCATTGTGGGGACCAAGACCCGGGGGCGGACCACCAGCTTTGCCAGGAATTTTATGCCCATACTGCCCGAGACCACGGAGTTTGCCGCCAAGTGGGAGTCCCTTTGTCAGGCGCACCTCAAGGAGGGCATCCGGGACGCCATAAAGGTATACGAGTACATGAACAGGTTCTACGTGGAGGAGGGCAACAAGCGGGTCAGCGTGCTGAAATTTTTCGGCGCGGTGAACATCACGGCCGACGTGACCCGGGTCATGCCCGAGCGGGGCACGGGGCCGGAGAGCGATCTTTACTTTGAGTTTCTCGACTTTTACCGCGTGAGCCACATAAATTACATAGAATTTACGAAAAAGGGCGGCTACGCCGCGCTCCAGGAGAGCGTTGGCAAGGGCGCGGACGAGACCTGGAGCGAGGAGGAGCGGCGGAGGTTCGCCACCGTGTTCCACTACTTCCGCTCCGCCTACGAGGAGCTGGGCGGCGGGAAGCTCAGCTCCACCCCCGGGGACGCGTTTTTGGCGTTCATGAAGGTCTATCCCTACGGGGAGCTCAATGCGCTGGGACCCGGGGAGATGAAAAAGCGCGTCTCCAAGATGTGGGAGGAAGTGAAGCTCCAGCAGGAGAAGGAGCCCATCGAGGTAAAGCCGGTGCCGGTGGAGCCGAAGGCGGGACTCATTACAAAGGTCCTGACCACCACAGCCACGGTGTTGGGGCCCTTGAAGGTGGGCTTTGTCCACGACAAGACCCCGGAGGTCTCCGGCTGGACACACGGCCACGACAAGGGCCGGGAGTACGTTGACAGGACCCTCAGCGGGCAGATTGAGACGGTATCCTACTTTGACGCAATGAGCGGCGACCCGGGGGACGTCATAGCGAAAGCCGTGAAGGACAAGTGCGACCTTATTTTCACCACCTCCCCGGTGCTCCTGCCGGCGTCGCTCCGGGCGGCGGTGGACAATCCGGACGTGCTCATAATGAACTGCTCCATAAATAAGTCCCACAGGTACGTGAGGACCTATTACGCCAGAATTTACGAGGCGAAATTCATCATCGGCGCCGTGGCCGGGGCCATGAGCGGCGACGGGCGGATAGGCTACGTGTGCGATTACCCCATCTACGGCCAGATAGCGGGCATAAACGCCTTCGCCCTGGGGGCGAGGATGGTCAATCCCCGGGCCAGGGTGAGGCTTGAGTGGTCCAGCGTGGCCGGCCGGGAGGCGGCGGTAAACAAGCTCACCGGCGAGGGGATAGAGCTCATATCCTCCATGGACAACGCGAGGCTCTACGAAAGCCCCGGGGAGCCCATCGGTCTTTCGAGAGTGACAAACGATGGCCGGGAGCTTTTGGCGTCGCCCATATGGAACTGGGGCGTATATTACGAGGGCCTTATAAGGCAGGTGCTCAACGGCGCTCTGAGGGCGGAGTACATAAGCTCCAGCAAGGCCATAAATTATTACTGGGGCATGTCCGCGGGGGCCGTGGACGTGGCTCTGACCGACGCCGTGCCCGGGAGCGTAAAGAGGCTTGCGGGGTATCTCAAGGAGGGCATCAGCCGCTGGATAATAGACCCCTTCATCGGGCCCATCCATGTCCAGGGCGGTAAAACGGTGGGCGAGCCCGACAGGCCCTTCGACATGGAGGACATAATAGCCATGGACTACCTGGTTGAGTGGGTGGACGGGCGGATACCCGTTTACGAGGAGCTCTCGTCCACCGGCAAGGCCACGGTGGAGAACGTGGGTGTGGAGGTCTCCCGCAAGAGCGAGGGGGCGGTCTGATGCGCGTATTGGCGGTGGCTGACGACGAGGCCAAGTCGCTGTACGACTACTACACCCCGGGGAAGCTGGCGGACTACGACCTCATTATCTCCTGCGGGGACTTGAGCCGCCATTATCTGGAATTCCTTGTGACCATGGCCAGGTGCCCGCTGGTGTACGTCCGGGGCAACCACGACGACAGGCTGCTTAGTGAGCCGCCGGAGGGGTGCGTGTGCATCGACGGGGAGACCGTCAAAATAAACGGCCTTCGGATAGTGGGCCTGGGGGGCTCCTACCGCTACCGTAACGGGGAGAACATGTATACCGAGGCGGAGATGGAAAAGCGCATAAGGAAGCTCCGCTTCAAAATACGGCGCATGGGGGGAGTGGACATCATAGTCACCCACGCCCCGGCAAGGCATATAAACGACTTCGACTCCATGTCCCACCGGGGCTTCGAGTGCTTCACGGGCTTACTCGACAAATATAAGCCCAAATATTTCGTCCACGGCCATATCCACAAAAATTACGGCGTGAATATCCCCCAGAGGACGAAAATCGGCGATACCACGGTGATAAACGCCTACGAAAAATGTGAATTTGAGATATAAAAATTCAAATAAACAATAAAAAGAGCCCCGATAGGAGCTCTTTTTATTATATTTTTCGTTTATCTGTGCCTCCCGAAGCCGCCCACGGAGCCGCCGGAGCGGCCGCCCATGCCGCCGCCGCGGGGACGTGGAGCGGAGGGGCGGGGCGATGACGGACGGGGTGAAGAAGGCCGGGATGATGGCCGGGAGGACGAGGGCCTTGAGGATGATGGCCCGAAGCCTCCGAAGCCGCCGAAGCTGCCGGCGCCGCGGTTTCCGTTGCGGGGTGGCGAGGGGCGCGGGGGTGCCGGCGGGCGGTAGCGGTGATATGGCTGGCGGGGAAGGAAGATGAACCAGGGGTAATAACGGGGGATGGGCATGCCAATGCCGGAGTAATAGCCCCGGTAGCGCCGCCGGTCGGCACGGATCACGATAAATATCACCGCGCAGACAAGGAGTATGACGAAGATATTTCTCATGATAAAGCTGAGAACGGTGGCGAAAAAGCCGGGGGCCGGGTCGTTTGGCGTGGTATAGGCCGGCGGGACCTCCGCCGTGCTGCCGCCAAACTCGCCGTCGTACCACCGGGCAAGCTGGGTGGCCATATTTATGACGGCGCTGTCGTATTTTCCGTCGTAGAAGTCGTCCGCGAAGTATTTTTCAAAGTAGGTGTCAATGTCGGAGACGGTGAAGCGCCTTGTTATTTCGTCGCCCACGGTCATGCTCCCGGTCTGCTCCTTCACGGAGACCACCATCAGCATGCCTTTTCCCGAGACGCCCCAGTCGTTGAAGAGGCTGACGGCCAGCTCGTCGGGGTCGGTGGCGCCGAAGTAATTTAAAAAGACGATCACAAGCTGAGCGCCGTACTGGTCCTCAAGCCTGCCGTTGAGGTCATAAATATCGTTCTTGGTGGCCTCGGAGAGAAGGCCCGTCTCGTCATAGACATAAAAATCCGCGCCCTCACCGGGCTCCAGAGCGGAGGCGGTGAGGGTGAGGGTCAAAAGCATGGTTACGGCGATGACCGCCGAAAGAGTTTTTTTCAAGGTAACACCTCAGTTGAAGTATTCCGGTGGTTCCACGCCCAGAAGTGAGCCGATGAGGCTGGCGGGGAACTTATTATAGGTGCCGGTCATGAATTTATCTACGTCCTCGTTGTAGCTCTCCCGGCCGATGGCGGCCTGGGGGCCGGTGAAGGCGTTGGTGTAGAGCTCCAGACTCTCGGCGTCCCGCTCGGAAAGCTCCTGCCCGGCAATGGCGGAGCGCAGGTCCTCAAAGGCGGAGGCAAGGTCCCGGTTTGCCGCCGCCAGAGCTTTGGGGGAGGCGTCGCCGCCGAGCTTTTCGCAAGCCGAGAGGTAGTCCCGGAGGGTGTCGGTCTCCACGTCCAGACCAAGGGAGGAGCCCAGGGTCACAAGGTTCCTGGCGGCGTTTACGCTGTCGGAGATATATTCCTCCACGGCAAGGCCGTTCTCGACCTTATTTACGGCCCGCTGGAGGCTCAGCTTCGCCCCCAGGGGCGTGAATACGAGCACGGCCACGGCCAGGACCCCGGCGGCCAGCCGCCGGTCATTCAAAAGCTTTTTCATTTGTTCATCTCAAGGAGCTTGGACTTAAGATCGGACTCGATCTTGCCCAGCTCCGCCTCGGCGGCGCGGCGTTTGGCGGAGCCCTCCACCTGAATGGTGCGGACCTCCTCCAGCGTCTCGATAAGGGACTGGTTGGTTGCCTTCAGCGTCTCGATGTCCACGATGCCCCGCTCGGACTCACGGGCGATCTCGATGGAGCCCTGCTTGAGCCGCTCGGCGTTCTTTTTAAGGAGCTCATTCGTCATGTTTGTGACCTCCCGCTGGGCCTCCATGGCCTGCTGGGAGTGGTGCTGGCCAAGGGCCAGGACCATCTGGCTTTTCCAGAGGGGGATGGTGTTCACAAGGGACGTCTGTATCTTTTCCACCATGAGGGTGTCGTTATTTTGGATGAGCCTAATCTGGGGGGACATCTGGATGGAGATCATCCGGGTCAGCTCCAGATCGTGAAGCTTCTTGTCGAAGCGGCTTATCATGTTCTGATAGTCGTTGACGGCCTGAGCGTCCTCGGGGAGGCCGGACTTCTTGGCCTTCTCCTGGAGCTTGGGGAGCTCCACCTCCTGGCACTCCTTGAGCTTTTTCTTACCGGCGAGGATGTACATGGTCAGCTCCTTGAAATAGGCCTGATTTATCTCGTACATCTTATCCATGGTGGCCACGTCCTTAAGGAGCGTGATCTGGTGCTTTTCCAGCATACCGGCGATCTTGTCCACGTTGACCTCGGCCTTGTCATACTGGGCCTTGAGGGAGGCTATCTGATTCTTGACCTTCTTTTTAAAGCCCAGGAAGCCCCGCTCCTCGCCGTCGTAGTCGAAGCCCTTAAGCTCCACCACAAGGTCCGAGAGCATGTCGCCCACCTCGCCCATGTCCTTGGTGCGGACGGTCTGCAGGGTGTTGCCGGAGAAATCGGCTATGTTCTTCTGGCTGGCCGCGCCGTACTGGAGGATGGCGTTGGCGTCGGTGATGTCGATCTTCTGGGAGAAGTCCTCGACGGCCTTGAGCTCCTCGGGGGTGAGCTGGCTCTCCTCATGCTCGGTGACGGAGACGGCGGGGGCCTCAGCCTCGGCCTGGGCGGCGGCCTGAGCCGCGACAGCCGAGTCGGCGGGAGTGGTGGGAGTTGAATTGAAGGTCAGTGTCGGGATGTATTCAGGTTCAGTCATGTTGATTGTCCTTTCGTTTTTAATAAAGTTACCTCTTTGGCGCCCTTGCCGCGCAGCGGGAAGGCTGCGCTCGCAAGCGCGTTTCGGAGCGCAACCGCCCGAAGGGCGGCACTTAGCGCGGAGATGAGCTGTCGCGAAGCGACTGAGGGTTCATTCCGATTTGACAGAGCAACCGCGAATATCGCGTGAAGCTCAAAAATCCTTTCCTGTCAGCCCCTCGCGCTTCAGCATGGACTCAAGGACGGTTATGTCCGTCTCGATGTCCATGGCCTCGTTGGCGAAGAGGGCGTCGTACTGCTTCTGGTAGGCCGACACGGTGGTGTCCAGAATGTCCTCGATGCGCTTTAAGGTGCCGGAGACGTTCGCCCCGGAGCCCTCGCCGCTCATGCGGTCGTAGGCGTTGAGGAGCTTCATGGTGGTGGGCAGGTAGTACCCGGCGAAGCGCTTTATCTGGGGGATGTCATTGGGGTCGTCGCGCACGTCGGCGAAGATCTTTTTCGTGAGGGCGGATATCTCGTCCACGCGCTTCTGGACCGAGGGCACGCGGATGGAGGCCCGGAGACGCTCAAGCTCCTTCACCGCCCGGTCGCCCTCGGCTAAAAGCTCGTCGGCCTCGGCGTTGCCGGTGGGCTCGGGCTTGGGCTCGGGGACCTCGACCTCCTCGGTCCTGCCCGGGAAGAGGGCACGGAGGCCGAAGAAGGCGCATACGCTGAGGATGATGAGGATGAGAAAATGGGAGAGCTTGTATAGCGGAAAGACGAGGCAGTAGACGATCCAGACCGCCGCCGTGCCGTAGAGGGGTATGGCGGAGGGGACCTTTACGGTTTTTTTCGTGGAAAGCACCTCCACTCTTTTTAAATCATGATTGGCAATATCGATCGCTCATTTAATAAATTATATTTCTTTTACATATAAAAGTCAATATACGCCGGAACTTTTCGGCATTTTTTACCTTATTTTCTGTACTCAAATTCAATGCCGCAGACGCTGACGGTGTCCCCCTCGTTGACGCCCAGCTCCTCAAGCCTTTCAAATACGCCCCGCTCCCGGAGGATTCGGTCGAAGTACATGCGGGATTCGTAGTCGCCGAAGTTTACGTTTTCCACAAGCCGCTCGACCCAGCCGCCGTCCACGTACCAGACGCCGGACTCAAGATTTATCTCGGGTTCCGTATCGGCAAGGTCCGCCTCGGGCTCCACAAATTCCGGCTCGAAGGTGACGATGGGGGGCAGGGAGGCGAGACGATAGGCTATGCTTTTTACAAGCTCCTCCGTGCCCGTGTGGGCGGCGGCGGAGATTGGAAAACAGTCCATGCCGGCGGCCTCGACGCGCTCCCGAAGCCGGGCTATCTGCTCGGGGGTGGCAAGGTCGCACTTGTTGGCCGCCACTATCATTGGCCGGGAGGCCAGGGCCTCAGAGTACTCGGCAAGCTCCCGGTTTATGGTCTCAAGGTCCTCCACGCAGTCGCGGCCCTCGCTTTCGGACACGTCCACCACGTGGACCATGAGACGGCAACGGTCGATGTGCCTGAGAAAATCGTGGCCCAGGCCCGCGCCCTGGCTGGCCCCCTCGATTATGCCGGGTATGTCCGCCATGACGAAGCTCAGCCCCTCCCCGGCGTAGACCACGCCAAGGTTTGGGAAAAGGGTGGTGAAGTGGTAATTTGCTATCTTCGGCCTGGCCCTTGAGACCACGGACAGAAGGGTGGACTTGCCAACGTTGGGAAAGCCCACGAGGCCCACGTCGGCCAAAAGCTTGAGCTCCAAAATTATCTCCCGCTCCGCGCCGGGCAGCCCCGCCTTGGCAAAGCGGGGTGCCTGGCGGGTGGGGGTGGCGAAGTGGGAGTTGCCCCAGCCGCCGGAGCCGCCTTTAGCTGCAATGAACCGCTCGGTGGCGGACATGTCGGCCATCACCGCTCCCGTGGCGCTGTCCCGGACCACGGTGCCAACGGGGACTTTTATTATAAGGTCCTCGCCGCGCTTTCCGGAGCACCGCTTGCCCGCGCCGTCCACGCCGTTGCCGGCCGCGTATTTGCGCTTATAGCGAAAGTCCATGAGGGTGGACATGTTGTTGTCCCGAACCAGGATCACATCGCCGCCGTCGCCGCCGTCGCCGCCGTCCGGGCCGCCGGAGGCCACGTATTTTTCCCGGTGGAAGGCCACGGCCCCGTTGCCGCCCTTGCCGGCCTTTACCTCGATCGTCGCCTTATCTACGAACATTTTACGTATCTTCCTTTCAGCTCTTGCTTTTTAACTCTTACTTTGTGCGGTATTATATCAGATAATTACGTTTTTTTCAAGGCGGGGAATACTTATTGACTTTCTCGGAAAAGTGTGTATAATAAGTAACGTAGGTTGCATAACGGCAGATACTTTATGATGGGAGGAACACGGTCATGCCGCCGAAATTCAAATTCACACGGGATGAGATTACAAACGCCGCGCTTGACCTGACGCGGAGGGCCGGCCCCGACGGACTCACCGCGCGGGCGCTGGCGGAGGAGCTTGGATGTTCGGTAAAGCCGATCTTTGGGCTTTTCAAGAACATGGAGGAGGTGCAGGGAGCGGTCCTGTCCGCCGCGCGGGACTTGTACCTAAGCTTCCTTGCCGAGGATATGGCCGCGGGGAAGTATCCCCCCTACAAGGCCAGCGGCATGGGCTATATCCGTTTTGCCAGAGAGGAAAAAGAGCTCTTTAAACTTCTTTTCATGTGTGACCGCAAGGGGAAGCCGCCGGAGCCGGGGAAGGAAATGGATGTGATTATTCCGCTTATCATGAAAAACACGGGGCTTTCCCGAGAGAGCGCGGAGCGCTTTCATCTGGAGCTGTGGATTTTCGTGCATGGCATCGCCTCCATGATCGCCACCTCGTATCTGGATTGGGAGATGGAAACAGTCAGCGACGTGCTGACCGACGCCTACATGGGGCTGAAGGCGCGTTTTTGCGGAGAGGCGGGGAAATAACATGGATGCCATTAAAACAGTTGATCTTACGAAAAAATATAAAGATGTGACCGCCGTGGACGCTCTGAACCTCACCGTCGGGCAGGGCGAGCTGCTGAGTCTGCTGGGGGTCAACGGCGCGGGCAAGACCACCACCATCAAGATGCTGACGGGACTGACAAAGCCCACCTCCGGCGACGCTTTTCTCAACGGGAAAAGCATTTTGACGGACTGCGCGGCGGTAAAGGCCATGATCGCCGTATCGCCCCAGGAGACGGCAGTAGCGCCGAATCTGACGGTCAGGGAGAACCTGGAGCTGATGGCGGGCATTCACGGATTTAACAAAGACGAGGCCAAAGACAAGGTTGCGAAGCTCGGCGGTCAGTTCGGTTTGGGGGAGGTCGCAAACAAAAGAGCCGGAAAGCTGTCCGGCGGATGGCAACGGCGCTTAAGTATCGCCATGGCGCTCGTCAGCGACCCGCAGATTTTGTTCCTTGACGAGCCCACCCTGGGGCTGGACGTGCTGGCGAGAAGCGAACTGTGGGACATGATCCGCGCCCTCAAGGGGAGCATGACCGTGATTCTGACGACCCATTACCTGGAGGAGGCCGAGGCGCTCTCCGACCGGGTGGCCATTATGAAAAGCGGACGGCTCCTGCTCGCCGGCGCCCCGGAGGAGATCAAGCGACATGCGAGTACAGACAAATTCGACGAGGCGTTCGTGCGCATCGTAAAGGAGGGACAGCCATGAAGGGTTTGGCGTTTTCCAAACGGAACGATCTGGAGGTCTTGCGCGACCCGCTGAACCTCTTTTTCGGGGTGGGATTTCCTATCGTCCTGCTTTTGTTGCTGACCGCGATCCAGGCCAATATCCCGGTAGCAATGTTTGAGATCGAACACCTGGCACCGGGGATCGCCGTGTTTGGACTGTCGTTTATGACGCTGTTTTCCGCCACGCTGATCGCGAAGGACCGGGGCAGCTCGTTCCTCCAAAGGCTTTACACCACGCCACTGACTGCGGGAGACTTCATTCTGGGCTATCTTTTACCGATCCTGCCCATCTCGATTGCCCAGTCGGTCATCTGCTATGGGGCGGCGGTGCTTTTGGGGCTTGAGGTGACGGTCCATATTGTGACGGCGGTCCTTTTCACGCTCCCCGTCGCGCTGTTGTTTGTGTCGCTGGGGCTTCTGTGCGGCAGCATTTTCACGGATAAGCAGGTGGGCGGCATCTGCGG
>CANQUO010000028.1 GCA_947627085.1 uncultured Oscillospiraceae bacterium | reverse complement strand
TTTACCTTAACACGGGTACCTTCCTATTCGCTACCTTTTTCTTGTTATATGTTATACTTCATTGTAAACCCTACAGCCCTTTATTTTTTCTTTTCAAAATTTTGTTGCATATGCGCCGCTTTTATTATATAATAGTAATTTAGATTAGTATGTCCCATCTTTATCGGGCACGAATTTACATGAAAGCGGTACGGCGTATGGAAAGAGTCAGAGAGCTTCTCTTAATTCTTGAGAATTTCATGCGGACCATAAGGATATGGGACCTTTTGGATATGGCCATCGTGGCGTTTTTGGTCTACAAGCTCATCACCTTCTTCAACAAGACCAACTCCATGAACGTGGTCAAGGGGATACTCTTCCTGCTGGTCCTGATGGTCATAACCTCGGCGGAGGACCTGCCGGTGGTGTCCTATCTTCTGGGCAACACCTTTGAGATGGGGCTTATCATCATCATCGTGCTGTTCCAGCCGGAGATCAGAAGGATACTGGAGCAGGTGGGCGGGAGCTTTAAGGATATTTTCGGCCACCCGGTAAAGACGAAGAGCATAGAAAACGCCATTACCCAGACGGTGCTGGCCTGCTCCGACATGTCCCGCACCCGCACCGGGGCGCTTTTGGTGTTCGAAAGGGACACCAATCTTGAGCCATACATCAAGACCGGCACAATAGTGGACGCCTCCCCGGCGGCGGAGCTTCTGAAGAACATATTTTTTAATAAGGCGCCGTTGCATGACGGGGCGGTGATAATAAGAAACGGCCGCATCGCGGGCGCGGCGTGCATGCTTCCGCTCTCAGGCAACGTGAATATAAGCCGGGACCTGGGCATGCGCCACCGGGCGGGAATTGGCATGAGCGAGCGCTCCGACGCCGTCGTGGCCATAGTTTCCGAGGAGACGGGAGATATTTCCGTGGCGATGGAGGGCATAATCAAAAGGGGACTATCCCCGGACACCTTTGAAAGGCTCCTGCGCATGGAGCTCATGCCGGCGGAGCAGGAGCAGAAGGGCTTTTTCGCCAAGGTCAGGGCCTTGTTCAAAAAGAACGATAAAAAGGAAAAGACCGGCGGCGACGGGGAGCGGGGTGGCAAGTGATGTCAAATAACAAGAAAAGCGGACGGATAAACGTCGTGTACATGATTTTCTCCGTGGCTGTGGCCATCGCCCTTTGGACATACGTAGCCTACGTGAACAATCCGGCGCTGAAAAGCCCCATCCCGGTGGAGAACGTGGCCGTTGAGTTTTCTGGGGAGGAGCTTTTGAGGGACCGGAACCTCATCGTCACCGACGTTGATGTTAAGACCCTGACCGTCTATTTCGGCGGACGCACAAGGGACACCGCGATCATAACAAAGATGGACGTAAAGGCCGTGGTGGACCTTTCCGACATATTTGACTACACCGAGCCCACCGGCACCCACGCGCTGGAGTATGACCTTGTTTACAGCGCCAGCAGCAGCTCCCTCACCGTGGACCATGTCTCAAGGCCGGTGGTGGAGGTGACGGTGGAGCGGCTCGTGACGCGCCAGCTCCCGCTGACGGCGGTATATAACGGCTCCATCGCCGAAAATTATATGGCCGGCGAGTTAACATTGTCCCAGGACACCGTTGAGGTGGCCGGAGCGGAGGCGGCGATAAACAAGATAGCCGCCGTCAACGTGACCCTGGCCCGGGACAACCTTTCAAAGACCACCTCCGAGTCCGCGCCCATGGTGTTCCTCGACGAGGAGGGCAACGAGATCGACCTGGAGGCCGAGGGCCTGACGCTTGTAAACTCCGACGGTACGGCGGTCATAACCCAGAATATCCAGATGATAAAGACCGTGCCCCTGGCAATCGATATCGTGCCCAGTATCACGGCGACGGACGCCAATATAACCATCGACATCCAGCCCAAGACGGTGACGCTCTCCGGCGACCCGGAGGACCTGGAGGACCTGAACGTCATAAATATAGGCACCGTGGACCTCAAGACCATCGACCTTGAGTTTACAAAGGACGACTATCAGATAATCATACCGAACAACACGAAAAACCAGAGCAACACGAATACCGCCAGCGTGACCATCAGGATAACCGACAGCAGTATCGGCCTTGCGCGCCTGTCGGCGAACAACATAAGCTACCGGAACGCCGGGCCCACGGATTACGTCACCGTCATAACCCAGACGCTGGATATAGTCCTGCGCGGCAACGAGGAGCACCTTGACGACGTGACGCCGGCCAATATACGTATAGTCGCGGACCTTACGTCGGTGGCCGGGAAGAAGGGGACCACCACCGTCCCCGCCAGGGTCTATGTGGACGGCTTTTCGGACGTGGAGGCCGTGGGCGAATATAAGGTCAGCGTGGACATCCGCGACACGCCGCCGGACGTGAGCTGATATGTTCGGATACGTAAGACCCGACGTGCCGGAAATGCGCGTCCGGGAGCTGGAGCGGTTCAGGGCCTGCTACTGCGGGCTCTGCCACGAGCTGGGCCGTGAGTACGGCCTTGCGGGGAGGAGCATCTTAAATTACGACTTCGTGTTTCTCACCATGCTCCTCTGGGGAGATAAAGAGACCTGTGACTACGAGCTTCGCCGGTGCGCCGTGCATCCTTGCAAAAAGCGCTGTGTGTGCCAAAGCGCCTACCCGCTGACCGTAGCCGCGGGGTACAGCGTCATACTGGCCTACTGGAAGGCCGACGACGCGGTCCGGGACTCAAGGGGCGTAAAACGGCTGGGCGCCGTATGCGCAAGGCGCTTTTTAAGGGGAGCATATAAAAAGGCCGCGGGAAAATACGGCGACTTTGACCTTGAGGTCCAGGCGCGGCTTTCCGAGCTTTCAAAGCTTGAGAGCGAGCGCGTCCCGAGTCTGGACAGGCCCGCCGACGAGTTTGCGAGGCTCTTATCCTCCGCAGGTCTCGCGGCGGCGGAGAGCTCCCGCCGGGCCCTGGAACAGGTCCTCTACCACGTGGGCCGGGTCATATATCTTGCGGACGCGTACTTTGACCTTAAGGAGGACATGGAGGCCGGGAGATATAACCCGGTGGCGGCAAGGTACGGCCTTGGCGGTCCCGACGCCCCGGAGGAGGTAAAAAACAGCCTACTTGAGACCATGATGGCGTCAACAAGGCTCGCCGCTGCGGCCTTTGAGCTCCTGCCCGCGAGCTACTGGACCCCGGTCACGGCAAATATGATCTACTCAGGTATCCCCAACATGTGCCGCCAGGTCCTGGCGGGGACATACAGGATGATAAAAAGACGCGCCCCCAAAAGCCCAAGCGCGACGGCGGGCGGAACGGAGAGTTGAAATGACCGATCCTTACAAAGTTTTGGGAGTGTCCCCCAGCGCCACTGACGACGAGGTCAAGAAGGCGTACAGGGAGCTTGCCAAGAAGTACCACCCGGACAACTATGTGGACAACCCCTTAGCGGACCTTGCCCAGGAGAAGATGAAGGAGATAAACGAGGCCTACGATCTTATCACCAAACAGCGCAAGGGCGGCGGCCGGCAGGGCTCCTATCAAAGCTCCGGACAGAGCGGCTATCAGGGCTCCTATCAGAGCTCCGGGGCGAATTATGCCCAGATACGCCAGGCCATACAGTCGGGCAATCTCCAGTACGCCGAACAGCTGCTTGACGCGTGCCCCACAAGGGACGCCGAGTGGAACTTCCTCATGGGGAGCTTATACTACCGCAAGGGCTGGCTTGACGACGCCAGGAGCTTTTTACAGAGAGCGTGCAGTATGGACCCGTATAATCAGGAGTATAAGCAGGCGCTGAACGCCGTCAACGCGGGCGGTATGCCCTACCGTCAGGCGGGCTACGGCCCACCCACACAGCAGGGCCCGGACATGTGCGACATGTGTACGGCCATGATGTGTATGAACATGATGTGCAACGGGTGCAGGTAAGCTATGAGAAATTCAAGGACCCGGAGGATCGCCCTGGCCGCCGTGCTGACGGCCTTTGAGGTGACATTCGCGTACATCGCCTGCGTCTTTCCCACGGGCCAGCTGGGCTTTCTGGGGGTGGCGTCGCTATTTGGTATCTCAGCCGTGGTGGAGCTTGGCATCGTCCCCGGGGCGATAGTTTACGCCGCCGCCGGGGCGCTGGGGCTGATAATGCTTCCGTCAAAGACGCTGGCCATCCTCTTCGCTGTCTTTTTCGGCCCATATCCCGTGGTGAAGGCCCTTTGCGAAAAGCTTGGCAGGGTCGCCGAGTGGGCGGTGAAGCTGGCGTTTTTCAACCTGGCGCTGACAGTCGCGCTGTTTGCGCTGAAAATGACCTTCTTCGATATCGGCGATATGAAATTCGGCATACCAATACTCTACGTTCTGGGAAACGCCGTATTCGTGCTTTTTGACATCGCCGTTTCCAGGGCGATAGTGTTTTACATGGCGAAGATACACCCGAAAATACACAAAAAATGAACGGAATGATAAAGCTATGATAAAGAGCATGACGGGCTACGGCTCGGCGAAGGGCGCGTCGGACAAGCTGGGGATAACGGTGGAGCTCCGGAGTGTCAACAACAGATTTTTAGACTGCAACGTGCGTATACCCCGTGTCTACACCTGCCTTGAGGACGCCATAAAGGCCCGTGTCCAGCAGGGCATATCCCGGGGGAAGGTGGACGTATACGTGACCATCGACGCCTCCGGGGCGGAGGACACGGTGGTCAGCGTCAACGAGCCGGTGGCTGACGCCTATGTGGCGGCCCTTCGGGCCATATCCGAAAGATACGGCATACCCAACGACGCCACCGCCACGTCCTTAGCCCGGATGCAGGACGTGCTGACGGTGACGAAGGCGGAGGCGGACGTTGAAAAATTGGGTCGTGACATCGTGGAGATACTCTCCCGGGCGATCGACGACTTCAACGCCATGCGTGAGCGCGAGGGCGCGAAGCTCCATGACGATATCGCCGCCCGGGCCGGCGAGGTGGAGCGCCTTGTGGGACTTGCCGAGGAGCGCAGTCCCGAGACGGTAAAGGAATACCGGGAACGCCTCACCGCAAGGCTCATGGAGGTACTGGAAAGCACTTCCATCGACGAAGGGCGCATACTCACCGAAGCCGCCATATTCGCCGACAAGGTGGCCGTGGCGGAGGAGACGGTAAGGCTCAGAAGCCACATCTCCCAGCTCCGGGACATGATAAACTCCGACGAGCCGGTAGGGAGGAAGCTCGATTTTCTGGTCCAGGAGTTCAACCGGGAGGCCAACACCATGGGCTCCAAGGGCAACGACCTTCAGATGGCCCGTATCGTGGTGGACATGAAGGCGGAGATAGAGAAGATTCGCGAGCAGATTCAGAATGTGGAGTGATAGCGTTGAGACTTGTTAATATAGGTTTTGGGAATATGGTCTCGGCCTCCCGGATCATCGCCGTGGTTAGCCCCGACTCCGCGCCCATAAAGCGGATAATCACAGACGCCCGGGAACGGGGGATGCTCATTGACGCAAGCTTCGGCCGCAGGACCCGGGCCGTGGTGGTGGCCGACAGCGGGCATATCATACTCTCCGCCATCGGGCCGGAGACGGTGTCGGGCCGCATCACCGGAAAGCCGGACCGGGAGGAGCTTGAGGAGGATGGGGAAGATGAGTGACGCGGGACACGTTTTCATAGTTTCGGGCCCCTCGGGCTCCGGTAAGAGCACGGTGCTCAGGGAGGTATTCAAGCGCCGGGAAAAGCTCTATTTCTCTGTCTCCGCCACAACGAGGGCCCCGCGCCCCGGCGAGACCGACGGGGTGGACTATTGGTTCATCACCGATGAGCGCTTTGACGAGATGGTGGAAAAGGAGCAGTTTTTGGAGCACGCCCGCTATGTCAAGTGCTCCTACGGCACCCCGGCGGAGCCGGTCCGAGAGAAGCTTCGGGAGGGCTTTGACGTCATACTTGACATCGAGGTCCAGGGCGCCCGACAGGTGAAGTCCCGTATGCCCGAGGCCATATCCGTCTTTATCGCCCCGCCGAGCATGGAGGAGCTTGAACGCCGCCTCCGCGGCAGGTCCACCGAGAGCGAGGAGAAAATAAAGCTGAGACTTGAAACAGCCAAAAATGAGCTGTCGGAGGCCGAAAAATATGACCATGTAGTCGTAAACGACGACTATATGAGAGCCGCCGGGGAGCTTTTGGATATAATAAACAACGCGTAAAGGAGCGATTTTTACCATGATGCTTTATCCCACTATGCCCGAGCTTTTAAAGCAGGTCAGCAACAGCCGTTACCTTCTGGTGAACGTCATCGCCAAGAGGGCCAGGGAGATATCCCTGGACGCGGAGACCCACGGCATATCCCTTAATGAGAAGCCCGTCTCCATGGCCATCGCCGAGATAGCCGAGGGCAAGATATCAGCCAGCATATAAGCCGAGGGGGGCCGCGCGGTGAAAAGAAATATTGCCAAGCTCGCTGTGGCGGCCGCCATCTACTCTATTGACAGGCCGTACTCCTACATCGTCCCGGAGACGCTTGTTGACAAGGTCCGTGTGGGCTCCCGTGTTACGGTGCCCTTCGGTCGGGGGAACAGGCGAAGCGAGGGGATAGTCCTGTCCCTTTCGGAGGAATCGGAGCGCGCGGAGCTTAAATGCGTTGAGGGGGTATTGGACCCCGAGCCCGTGTTTTCCCCGGAGCAGATAAGGCTGGCCCTTTGGATGCGGGAGAGATTTTTCTGCACCCTATATGAGGCCGCGAGGGCCATGCTCCCCGCCGGGATGTGGTTTAAGGACAGCAAGCGTGTGGTGGGGGACAAGATACAAAAGTTCGTATCTCTCGCCGTCCCCGGCGAGGAGGCCGCGGCCATATCCGGCCAAAAGCGCATGAAGGCCCCGAAGCAGTCCGCCGTCCTGGACCTTATGTCCGCTATCGGCGAGGCGCCTTTAAGCGAGGTCTGTACCTTCACCGGGGCCAATCTTTCCACCGTGAACGCCCTTGAAAAGCAGGGACTTCTCACTGTGGAGCCAAGGGAGGTATTCAGGCGTCCTGTTTTCGCCCAGGGGTATACAGCAAAGCCGATTGAGCTTACGCCGGAGCAGGGGAGGGCTTTTGAGGGTCTTCGGGATATGCTCACGTCCCGTAAGGCCGGGGTGGCGCTTCTCTACGGCGTCACCGGGAGCGGCAAGACGAGCGTATATATACGTCTCTGTCAGGAGGCCATACAAGATGGGCGCACGGCCCTGATAATGGTGCCGGAGATCGCCCTGACGCCGCAGCTGGTTGAGATATTCACCTCGCACTTCGGCGACGACGTGGCGGTCCTGCACAGCTCACTTTCCACAGGCGAGCGCTACGACGAGTGGAAGCGCATAAAGGCCGGGATGGTACATCTGGTCATCGGCACCCGCTCTGCGGTGTTCGCGCCGCTGGAAAACCTGGGACTCATCGTCATAGACGAGGAGCAGGAGCACACCTACAAATCGGAAAATCCCCCGAGATACCACGCCCGGGACGTGGCAAAATATAGGTGCGTCCGGTCCGGCGCGTTATTGCTCTTAGGCTCCGCGACGCCCAGTGTAGAGAGCATGTATGAGGCCCAATCCGGAAAATATAAGCTCTTCACCCTTCCCGACAGATATAACGCCCACCCCTTGCCGGAGGTCATCATCGCCGACATGCGCGAGGAAATAAAAAACGGCAACGGCGGGGCGGTGAGTGAGATACTGCGCCGGGAGCTTGAAAGGAACATAGAAAACGGCGAGCAGAGCATACTCTTTCTAAATAGGCGCGGGGCCTCAAATCTCGTCATGTGCGGGGAGTGCGGCTACACCTTTGAGTGCAGGAACTGCTCCGTCTCCATGACCTACCACTCCGTGGGCCAGCGGCTTAGGTGCCACTACTGCGGCTGGTCCCAGCCGGTGCCGGAGGAGTGCCCGGAGTGCCACGGGAGGCTTAAATTCGTGGGCGTCGGCACCCAGAGGTTGGAGGACGAGCTCCGCGAGCTCTTCCCCGGGGTGGGTATAGTCCGCATGGACACGGACACCGTGGCCAGGGCCGGTTCCCACCAGAAGCTCCTCGGCAAATTCCGGGACGAAAAAATTCCCATACTGCTCGGCACCCAGATGGTCACAAAGGGCCTCGACTTTCCAAATGTCACCCTGGCCGCGGTCATATCCGCCGACCAGTCGCTTTACGCCGGGGACTTTCGGGCCCATGAGAGGACGTTTTCACTCATAACCCAGCTGGTGGGCCGTTCAGGCCGTGGGGAGAAGGCCGGCAGGGCGGTACTTCAGACCTTCACCCCGGAAAACTTCGTGCTTAAATTGGCCTCCCGTCAGGATTACATGGGCTTTTACGAGCAGGAGATAAAGACCAGGCGTCTCCTGTCCGCCCCGCCCATCCGGGACAGCGTCACCGTCACGGTGACGGGCCTTGAGGAGGGCTCGGTGCTCCGGGCCTGCGTGAAGCTCTCGGACATCTTCAAACGGGCCTTCCCGCCGACCGAGCGCGTGACCGTCTTGGGACCCGCCCCCGCCGGGGTCACCAAGGTCAACAACAGGTTCAGATACAAGCTGACGCTTCAGCTTGAGAACAGGCGCGCCGTCAGGGATGTGATATACGGCGTCATGCGGGATTTCTCCAACGATAAGGAGAACCGGAAGCTGGCTGTATTCGCCGACGCCGACCCGCTTGATTAGCGCAATTGGAATAAGGAGAAAAAAGCTTATGGCTATGAGAAAAATCCGCACGGAGGGGGACTCCATACTTCTTAAAAAATGCCGCCCCGTGACGGACTTCAACAGGCGTCTCCACACCCTTTTGGACGACATGCGCGAGACGCTCATTGACGCCGACGGCGTGGGCCTCGCCGCGCCACAGGTGGGCATACTCCGTAGGGTCGTGCTGGTGATGGACACGAATAAAGAGGACCTCTCCCCCTCAGAGCAGATAATCGAGCTCATAAACCCCGAGATAATCGCAACCGACGGCGAGCAGGAGGGTCAGGAGGGGTGCCTCTCCGTTCCCGGCGTGTACGGCATCGTCAAGCGCCCGGAGCGCGTCAGGGTCAGGGCCCAGGACAGGTTCGGCAATTACTTTGAGGCCGAGGGCACGGGCCTTACCGCCCGGTGCTTCTGCCACGAGATCGACCACCTGGACGGACACCTCTTTACCGAGAGGGCCGAGAGGATACTCTCAGACGAGGAGCTTGAGGAGCTCAGCGAGGGCGGCGAATGAGGATATTTTTTATGGGCACGCCGGATTTCGCGGCGGTGTCCCTGAAAGCGCTTATTACAGGCGGCTTTGAGGTGACCGGCGTGTTCACCCAGCCGGACAAGCCCGTGGGGAGAAAGCAGATACTGACGCCCCCGCCGGTAAAGGTATTGGCAACGGAGGGCGGCATACCCGTCTATCAGCCGGTGAAGCTCCGGGACGGCACGGCGGCGGAGATAATAAAAAGCCACCGGCCCGATGTCATCGCCGTTGTGGCCTACGGCCGGATACTCCCGGCGGAAATACTCGGCGTACCCCCGCTTGGGTGCGTCAATATTCACGGCTCCATACTCCCAAAATACCGGGGCGCCGCGCCCATACAGTGGGCCCGGATAAACGGTGATGAGGAGACCGGCGTCACCGCTCAGTTCATGGCCGAGGCCATGGACGCGGGAGATATCATCGGTACCAAAATAACGAAAATCGAGCCAAAGGAGACAGCGGGGGAGCTATTTGACAGGCTCGCGCCCATGGGCGGGGAGCTCCTTTGCGAGACGCTGGCGGCCATAGAGGCGGGGACGGTCACAAGGACCCCCCAGAATGAGTCGGAGGCCACCTTCGCCCCGCCGCTCACAAAGGAAATGGCGGAGCTCGACTTCAACTCCCCCGGGGATAAGATAGTCAGCAAGATATACGGCCTCGACCCCTGGCCCATCGCCACGGCGGTGATAAAAGGGGAGAGGTATAAAATATTCAGGGCCTTTTCCACAAATAAGAAGGTCTCCGCCGCCCCCGGCACGGTCCTTTCAGCCGGGAAGGACGGCATCGAGATAGCCGTACAGGACGGCAGTGTCACCGTCACCCAGCTCCAGGCGCCGGGCGGCAGGCGCATGGCGGCGGCTGACTATTTAAGGGGGCACCCCATATGCCCGTGACCGCCCGGGAGGCCGCGTATCTCTCATTGGAGGCATATCGTAAGCGCGGCGCAAGGCCCGATATGGCGCTTGCCAATATAAGGGACATGGAGCCACGGGACCGGGCCCTGGCAAACAACATCGTAAACGGCGTGCTCCAGCAAAGGACGCTCCTGGACTACCGCATCTCCCAATGCTCCGGGCGAGAGACATCCGATCTAACGCCGGAGGTACTGGATATACTCCGTCTCTCGGCCTACCAGATACTTTTCCTCGACCGTGTGCCCGCGAGGGCGGCGGTGTCCGAGGGCGTGGAGCTTGCGAAAAGAAAGGCACCCCGGGCCGCGGGACTTGTGAACGCGGTGCTGAGAAAAATGAGCGAGGGCCCGCTTCCCGATATCTCCGCCGGGAGCCGGGAGGAGTACCTCTCCATAAAATACAGCCACCCCGAGTGGCTTGTAAGCGCGCTCACGGCCCGGTACGGCGACGATATCTGCGAGGAAATATTGAGGGCCAACAACGCCCCGGCCCCCGTCACGGCCCAGGTAAATACGCTGAAATGCACCGCCCGCGAGCTTGCCGAAAGGCTCCGCGATGAGGGCGTGGAGGCGGAGAGCTGTCCCTATCTTGAGGACGCTTTGTATCTTACAAAAACCGGGCCTGTGGAGGAGCTTCAGGCGTTTCGGGACGGGCTTTTTTACGTACAGGACCCGGCGGCGAGATTTGCCGTCATGGCCTCCGGAGTCGCGCCTGGGGCGCGTGTTCTGGACCTTTGCGCCGCCCCGGGGGGCAAGAGCTTCGCCGCGGCGCTGGCGATGAAAAACGCCGGGGAGATACGGGCCTTCGACATACACGAAAAAAAGGCCGCCCTCATAAAAAAGGGCGCGGAGAGGCTCGGCGTCTCGATAATCACCGCAAAGGCCGGGGACGCCGGGGAATTTGACCCGGAGCTTCGCGCCTGGGCGGACACGGTCATAGCGGACGTGCCCTGCTCGGGCTTCGGGGTCATACGAAAAAAGCCGGAGATACGCTATAAGGATAAAAAGGAGCTCGAACGGCTCCCCGAAATACAGCTGAGGATACTGAAAAACGCCGGAAGGTACGTAAGGCCCGGCGGGACGCTCCTGTACTCCACCTGCACCATATTGGAAAGGGAGAATGAGGATGTCGTGGGGAGATTTTTGGAGGAAAACGGCAAATTTTTGACCGAGAGCTTCACGCTCCCCGAGCCCTTCGGTACATTTCCCGGTATGGGGACCATACTTCCCCACACCGGCCACACGGACGGATTTTTCATATGCTTGATGAGAAAGAAAATCTGACAGAAAATTTAAGTAAGGTTGATATAAAATCACTGTTACCGGAGGAGCTGGAGGCGGAGCTTGAGAAAATGGGCGAGCCCCGTTTCCGGGCAAAGCAGATATTCCGGTGGCTCAGCGCCCCCATAAGCTCCTTTGACGGCATGACCAATATATCTAAGGACTTAAGGGCGCGGCTTTCGGAGCGGTTTTATATCGCGAGCCCCGGCGTTGAGCGAAAGCAGGTATCCGGCCTCGACGGCACGGTGAAATACCTCTGGCGGCTCAGGGACGGGAATTTCGTGGAGAGCGTGGTCATGCGCTACGAGCACGGCAACACAGTCTGCGTCTCCTGCGAGGTGGGCTGTCCCATGGGGTGCGTGTTCTGCGCCTCCACCATCGGCGGGAAGGTCCGTAACCTCGCCGCCTCCGAGATACTGGACCAGGTCATATTCTCCGAGGCCGACTCGGGACTCAAAATCTCCAACATCGTCATGATGGGTATAGGGGAGCCCTTGGACAACTTTGAAAACGTAGTAAGGTTCCTGAAGCTTGTCAATCACCCCGAGGGAAGGAACATCGGGATGAGGCATATCTCACTTTCTACCTGCGGACTTACAGAAAAAGTTGACAAACTGGCCGATTTGGATTTACAATTGACATTGTCGGTATCCCTCCACGCGCCGGACGACGAGACCAGGTCAAAAATAATGCCGGTGAACCGGGCCTACGGCGTGGACGCGCTGCTCGCGGCCTGCGGGAGATATTTTAAAAAGACCGGAAGGCGGATATCCTTTGAGTACGCCATGATAAGGGACGTGAACGACACGCCGTATCACGCGCGGCTTTTGGCGGACAAGCTGGCGGGCACCGGCTGTCACGTGAATCTTATACCCCTTAACGACGTTCCCGAAAGCAGGCTCAAGCCCTCCCGGCCCGAGACGGTGAGGGATTTTATCGGAACGCTGGAAAAGCGGGGGATAAACGTGACCGTCCGGCGAAGGCTGGGCCCGGATATCGAGGCGAGCTGTGGGCAGCTCAGGCGGAGCCGGCAACTTAAAGAAGAGAAATGAGGTGGGTCTATGGAGCTTGGCGCTGTCACGGATAAAGGAAAGGTGCGCAGGGACAATCAGGACTCATGTTACGTGTACTCGGATGACGACACGAAAATGGCGCTCATGCTCGTCTGCGACGGCATGGGCGGACATAACGCCGGCAATGTGGCCAGCTCCCTGGCGGCGACGGTGTTCGCCGGGGAGGTGAAGGAGGGGCTCCGCAACGCCAGCGTCACCGGCGCTGTGTGCAGTCTCATGAAAAGCGCCCTCAGCTCGGCTAACAGGGCCGTCTATGACCTGGCAAGGACGGATATCCGGTGCCGGGGCATGGGGACCACGGTGGTCTCCGCCGTCGTCCGGGAGGATGACGCCACGGTGATGAACGTGGGAGACAGCCGGGCATATCATGTGACCGGCGGGGATATACGCCAGGTCACCCGGGACCACTCGGTGGTGGAGGACATGGTGGAGCGCGGGGACATTACGCGCGAGGAATCCCGCACCCACCCAAACAAGAATCTCATTACCCGCGCCGTGGGCACGTCCATGGACGTGGAGGCGGATTTCTTCTCCGTAAGCCTCAAGCCCGGCGACGGACTTATGCTCTGCTCGGACGGCCTTTCAAACATGGTGACGGACGGGGAGATGCTTGGAGCTTTCGAGAGCTCCGGGACCGCTCAGGAGGCCTGCGACAGGCTTCTGGAGCTGGCCCTTTCCCGGGGAGCCACGGACAATGTGACGGTGGCTATTTTAAGGTTTTGACGAATACCGTTACCAAGACCAGTATGTTGGAGGTCATGCGCAATGGATGATATGTATATAGGAAGATATTTGGACGACAGATATGAGATACTGGAGCGTATCGGCTCCGGCGGTATGGCCGTGGTCTACAAGGCGTTGGACCACCGGCTCAACCGCTTTGTGGCAATAAAGATTCTCAAGTCCGACCTTGCCCAGGACCCGGACCTGAGACGGCGTTTCCACGCGGAGAGTCAGGCCGTGGCCATGCTCTCCCACCCCAATATAGTGTCGGTCTATGACGTCAACCACTCCGAAAACGTGGATTATATCGTCATGGAGCTCATCGAGGGCATAACCCTGAAGCAGTACATAAACCGCAAGGGGATATTAAACTGGAAAGAGGTCCTTCACTTCACGACCCAGATCGCGAAGGCCTTGGAGCACGCCCACTCAAGGGGCATAATCCACCGGGATATAAAGCCCCACAATATAATGATACTCAAGGACGGCACTGTCAAGGTGGCCGACTTCGGCATAGCGAGGCTTCTGTCGACTCAGAGTACTCTGACACAGCAGACATTGGGCTCTGTGCACTATATTTCCCCGGAGCAGGCCAAGGGCGACGCGGCCGACGCCAGGAGCGACATATACTCCGTGGGCGTCGTCATGTACGAGATGCTGACCTCCCGTCTGCCCTTCGAGGGGGACAACGCCGTCTCCATCGCCATACAGCACATAAGCTCCGTGCCCCTCCAGCCCAGAGAGATAAATCCGGACATCCCCGTGGGCCTTGAGGAGATAACCATGCGGGCCATGTCGCCCACACTGGGCGGCAGGTACCAATCCGCCACCGAGCTTTTGGCGGACCTGGAGGATTTTCGCAAAAATCCCTCGGTGCGCTTTAATTACTCCACCATACCCTCCATGGCCGACGATCTTGGCGCCACAAGGACCATACCCAGCGCCCGGGTGGTCACCGAGGCCGAGCGCGCCCGCCGGCGTGTCAGCGGCAACGGCGCGGTGCGCAGCCGCACAACGGCGGAGGAATACCGGGAGAACCGGAGGCGTTCCAGCAAGACTACGGTGCTTGTGGGCATACTTTGCGTCATAGTTTTCGTGGGCTTCCTCTTCTGGGTGATGTGGAACTTCTTCCTTAAGGACCTTCTCACGCCGGCGCCCGAGGAGCGGGTCCCCATAGAGGATTTCATCGGCAAGCAGTACGACACCATCGTTGAAAACGAGGAATACAAAAAATATTACACCTTCAAGGCCACATATGAAAACAGCGACACCATACCCGAGGGGCAGATAATCGACCAGAGCCCGGATTCCGACGAATCCTTCCTCCCCTCCAAGGCTCCTGTTTCCATTGAGCTCACCGTTTCGGCCGGGGTGAAGTCCGTGGTGATGCAGGACTATATAAACCGCGACTACCGTGAGGCCGTCCACGAGCTTGAGTCATTGCCCGTGAAGGTCAAGGTCATTGCCACTCCCCAGGTAAACGACAGCTATACTCCGGGTTACGTCTTTGAGCAGGTCCCGGCCCAGGGCGAGATACTCAAGGATGACATGACCGTCTATCTCACATACAGCGCCGGCCCCGACGTGAAGCTCGTGAAGGTGCCGGACCTTACGAACCTCACCGAGGTCACGGCTATGTCAAAGCTCTCGGTCATGGAGCTTGTGGGCGTAAAGAAGGAGGAGTATAACGACACGGTCCCCGCGGGACGTGTATTCTTCCAAAATTACGAGCCCGAAACCGAGGTGGAGCAGGGGACCGAGGTGGAGTTCTACATCTCCCTTGGCCCGGAGCCCACTGTGCCCCCTGAAACCCAGCCGCCCGAGACCCAGCCCCCGGAGACTCAGCCGCCCACGCCGCCGGAGTCGGAGCCCTCGCTGCCCACCGATCCCGATTCCACCATCCCCGAGGAGACCCAGGGCGGCGACCACGAGCTCGGCGACGACGAGGGAGTACAGCCCCGTGGCTGAAGGGCGGATAATGAAGGCCCTCAGCGGCTTTTACTACGTTGAGGACGGCGATAAAACGGTCCGGT
>CANQUO010000027.1 GCA_947627085.1 uncultured Oscillospiraceae bacterium | reverse complement strand
CTCCAAGGAGGTCGCCCACATCGCGGGGCTCCTGGCCTCCGAGCTGGGCGTGGACGTGGCCACCGCCAAGAGGGCCGGACTTTTACACGATCTGGGCAAATCCGTGGACCACGAGATGGAGGGGAGCCACGTCCAGCTGGGCGTGGAGCTGGCCCGCCGCTACCGTGAGAGCGAGGAGGTCATCCACGCCATCGAGGCCCACCACGGCGATGTGGAGCCCCACACCGTCATCGCCTGCCTCGTCCAGGCCGCTGACACCATCAGCGCCGCCCGTCCCGGCGCCCGGCGTGAGAACATCGAAAGCTACATCAAGCGCCTGGAGAAGCTTGAGGAGCTCACCGGCTCCTTCAAGGGCGTGGAGACAAGCTATGCCATTCAGGCGGGCCGCGAGATACGCATAATGGTCAAGCCCGAGGAGGTAAGCGAGGACGAGATGATCCTTCTTGCCCGTCAGATCGCCCAAAAAATCGAGCAGGAGCTTGAATACCCCGGCCAGATAAAGGTCAACCTGTTCCGGGAGACCAAGGCTGTGGAATACGCAAAATAAGTGTCGACAAAGGCCCAAGGGCCTTTGCCGACAATAAGGAACGTGCGGAAAAAGCCGCGAAAAGGCCTGCGGGCCTATTCGCGGCTTTTTCCTGCCGTTTTGCTCCGCGCCGCCGAAGGCGGCACTACGCAAAACAAAAGGTAATTTTCGCGACGCGCATGTCGCCGCGAAAATTATTTAAATTGGGGGTTAACGGGCCGCCTGAGGGGGTAAGCTTTCCGGCGGCTTTTGTGTGGGGGGGATTGATATACGTTCGGTGTATATTTGAGGCGGAGGCTTGAACATGCTGATTTATTGTGGTAAAATATCCATGTGTTTGAGTCTCGATTCTGAGGAGGTGACCGGCGTGAAAAATAAGGGGAAATACTTATGCTCCATCGTGCTGGCCGCCGCCCTTTTCGCGTCGGTGTTCCTCTTTTCAAAGATCACCGTCTACTGCGACGACTACTGGTACGGCTCCTTTTTCAAGGAGGGTCTCGGCGGGTTCTGGGAGCTCACAAAGTGGCACTATCTCAACTTCAACGGCCGGGCCTTCGTCCATTTCGCGGCGGAGCTGGTCATATGGGCGGATAAGTATATATACATGCTCCTGGCCCCGCTGATGCTGGTATCGCTCTTTATATTTGCCCTGAAGCTCCAGGGCGGGAGGCTCGCCGGGGCGGGCATGGCCGTGGCGGGATCGTGCGTGGCCGCGACGCTTGCCCTGCCGGTCAGATTCCTCAACAGGTCCCTTCTCTGGATGTCCGCCGGGTTTAACTACCTATTTCCCGCCGCCTTCATCCTCCTCACTCTGTGGTGTCTCGCCCGGGGACTTGAAAAGGGGCGGCTGGGGCCCGGGGTGCTCATCCTCGTCTTTCTCAGCGGGGCCACCACCGAGCAGAGCGGCCTTGCGGCCTTTGTGATACTCGGCGGCTTTGCCGTCTGTTCCTGGCTGCGGAAAAGGGCGGGCTTTCGGAGCGCCCTTTTGGTGTGTCTCCTTTGCGGTATCGGCTACCTCACCGTTATCTTCGCCCCCGGCACCTGGGTGCGGGTGGGCAACGAGACCGGCGGCGGGGTACTGGAGGCCCTGCGCCCCGGGGCGCTGAAAATAAGGCTCAAAATGGCCCTGGAGTTTTTCACAGGCCGGTCGGGCCTGCCCTGGCTCTTCACGGCCTTCGCCGTGCTCACCGGCCTTCACGCCCTCGTCGCCGGGCGGGCGCCGAAGCTTATGGCTTTGGGACTGGCGGTGGCCGTGGTCTACCTTGTCCTCCGGGCCCGGGGCCGGTATTTCTCCGCCGCGTGTCTGGGCGCGCTGTGGGTGGTCGCGGCGGCGGCCGTCTACCTTATCCACGACGGGACGGCTGTCCGGGGGCTCCTGCTGGGCGGGGCGATGGCCTCGCTTTTGGTGATGGTTTTCACCACCACGGTGTCCGAGCGCACCACCGTGCCGGCCATACTGCTCCTTATCGCCGTGTGCGGCTCCCTGGCCCTGGAGTGCCTTGAAAAAACGCCGGACCTTATAAAAATCGCGGCCTTCGCCGCCCTGACGGCGGCTTTCCTCGTTCTCGCCCTGCCGACCTTCCGGGGATACGCCAAAAACAGCGCCATATGGGAGGCAAACGCCCGGCGGCTCCGGGACCCCGGGGACGTCATAGTCCTGTCCATGGACGCGGACAGGCTCTACGGCCACACCACTTACCTTGACAGCTCGAGCTATCTTGAAAACGCCCTGACCTACTACGGCCTCACCGATGAGAAGATATCCTACTCAAGCTCCGACGGCTTTGCCGCCGGGGCCTACGGCGAAAACCGGGCGGGGCTGCCCATTTTGGAAAAGGACGGCGCCCTCTACGTACCGGTGCAGGACTCCATACTTCTCGTGGGCGGCGAGAGCCGGTGGGACTTCCCCCTGAACGGCACCTGGTGCAGGCTCGGGGACCGGGAGTACTGCCTTAAGTCAAACGGCGAGATAGTGCCCTTCCATATGGAGACCCGCTCTGTCACCGGGGATATCGGCCACACGGCCATGTGGTCCCCGGTCTACACCGCCTACGCGCCAATGGAGGTGATGGGCGAGCTTTTCGGCATCACCTGGACCTATAACGAGGCGGAGAACATCTATTACCTTGGAAGGGAGGGGTGAAAATGGCCCGCGAGAACGAGAAAAAGCGGCTCCTTGCCGCGCTGGCGGCGCTCTTGGCCGTGGGACTTGCCCATCTTCTCATAAACCTCCAGCTCACCGTGTATTCCGACGACTACTGGTACGGCACATATTTAAAGGACGGCCTTTACCAGTTTGCCCGTAAGACCTATCACCACTATCTGGAGCAGAACGGGCGGGTGCTGATACACATCCTCATCCCCTTCATACTGCTTTTCGACACGAAGCTCTTCGCCGTTTTAAGTCCAATTATCACCGCCACCATATTCGCGGTGGGACTCAGGGTGAGCGATAGCCGCCTCGCTCCCTCCGGCGTCATATTCGGCGCGGCAATGGGCCTTCTCACGGTGCTGGGGAGCGAGATACAGTACCTGCGCATGTCCCTCTACTGGCTGTCGGCCTTCTTCAATTACGCCGCGCCCCTCCTCCCGGCACTGGGCGTACTTGCCCTCGCCGTCCGCGAGGCTGAAAGGCCATTGAGGCGCTGGCCTTACGCCGCCGCTCTCCTCGTGGCCCTTATAGCCGGGGCCAGCACGGAACAGATAGGCGTGATCGCCCTTATTTTCATATGGGGCGTGTTTATCTCACAGCCAAAGGGCGCCCACTCCCGGCGGCTTTTGCTCCTGGCTTTGGCGGTGTCCGCCGGTTATATGACCATACTTCTGGCCCCCGGCAGCCACGCCAGGGTCGAACGGGGCATCGACGGCGGGATACTGAGCTTTCTCGTGCCGGAGGTCTTTGCCTGGCGGTTTTTCGACGTTATGAGCTATCTTGTGGGCTACGGGTTCTGGAACGCCCTTTTCGCCGGACTTTGCGTGCTGTCGGCCTTGGCGTATGTCGCGGACAGGTCCCTTCCGAAGCTCCTGCTACTGGGCTTTCCCATGGGAGCGCTCACGGTCATATTGTGGTTAGCGGGGCTTTATAAGCTCCTCTCGGTCCTGACGGTGTGCTACACGCTGTTTATGGCCATCGTCATGCTCACATCGAAGCCCCTCCGGGTCACGGGGCTCATACTCCTTGGCGCCGGAGCGTCGGTGATGTTCCTTGTGGTCACCACCCTATATTACGCCCGCACCTTCTTCCCCTGCGTGCTCCTGACCGTGCTTGTGTGCTGGAGCCTTATGCTGAGGGTATTGAAGGTTACCCCCAAGTGGGCCGGGGCAACGATTTGTATCGCCCTTGCCGCCGTATTCATCGCCCGGTTCGTGCCGATGTACCGGGGCTACCGGGAAAATCGCGTGACCGTGGAGCGAAACCTCAGAGCGGTCGAGGACGCCCGGGAGACCGGCGAAGCGGAGCTCTCCATCGATTTCGACGGGGACTACCGGTTCACCATGTTCTTTGAGGGGAGCTATTTTCTCGATAATTTCCTGGCCTACTACGGCCTTCCGGCGGACACCCACGTAAAATACGTAAGCGACAGGTGGGACGTGAGCGCCGTTGAGGCCGGGGGTCGGGAGCTTCGCTTTCCCGCCGTCAACATGGGCGGGGAGACCCTCTTCCCAATAGAGCACGTCATAGACGCCGGCGGCGGCTCGGCGTACTTCAACTGGCAGGACCACTCCTACACCATATCCTGGCGGGGCCACAGCTATTTTGAGACCGAGGACGGCAAGCTATATCTGACGGACGGCGGAGAACAAAAGCTCATTTACGAAAACTGCCGCTATGTGATGCCCTTCTCCTACACCTACACCATACTCTACATGCCCGAGTCCGCTCTGGAGCGGTGCTTTGGCATCACCTTCGATTACGACCCCGCCGGGGACAGGTATATTTTGACGCCCTGACGCCCGGGGCAAGGGGTGTATATGATCATACATATGTTGAAGCATGAACAATTTTTCCCGAGACTTGACGGGATTTACGCCAAAAAGGAGGTAATACAGTGGAACTTAAGCTTGAGCATCTCACGAAGCGCTACGGGGAGCTGGTGGCGCTGAACGACTTTTCCATAACCTTCAAGCCCGGGATATACGGCATCCTGGGCGCCAACGGGGCGGGGAAGTCCACCATGATGAACCTCATCACCGACAACGTAAAGCGGGACGGCGGCTCCATAACCTTCGACGGTGAGGATATCCTGAAGCTGGGCGACAAATTCCGGGCCGTACTGGGCTACATGCCCCAACAGCAGGGCATATACGAGCAGATGACGGCGGAGAGCTTCGTAAGCTACATCGGCCGCCTCAAGGGCCTTCGCGGCAAGCCTCTCCGGGAGCAGGTGGACGAGGTCCTGGCGCTCACGAACCTCACTCAGGTGCGCCACAAAAAGGTCGGGGGCTTCTCCGGCGGCATGAAGCAGCGGGCGCTTTTGGCTCAGGCGCTTCTGGGCGACCCCAAGGTACTGTTGCTGGACGAGCCCACCGCGGGGCTGGACCCCCGGGAGCGGGTGCGGATACGCAACTTCATAAAGGAGCTGTCAAAGGACCGTATAGTGCTCCTTGCGACCCACATCGTCACGGACATCGAGTCCATAGCCGACGAAGTCCTCCTTATGAAAAAGGGCGAGCTTTTGCGGGTGGACACGCCCCATGCCCTTATCCGGTCGGTGCCGGAGGACCGGGAGCCGGTCATGGGGGTCATGAGCCTGGAGGACGTGTACCTCTATTTCCTGGGTGACTGACATGAGAGAGCTTAAACGTGTGTTCTTTGACCGCCGGCGGGCTGGGGCGCTGTGCGTGTGCTTTATCCTCTGCACCGGGCTCTTCTTCCTCTCTATATCCGACAGGGTCGGCCCCGGGGAGCTCAAGCGGGCCAGAGAGGCCAACAAATACATAACCTCCCTTGTGGACCGGTGGCGGGGCGAGCCGCTTGACCGTGTGGCGGAGCTTGCCGAAGCCGAGGACGGGACGCTTGAGGACTTTTACTACTGGTACTCCGGCTTCGGCTACGGGGAGCCGGCCTACGCCTCCGAGGAGGAGGCCTACGCCGCCATCGCCCACATACCCGCCCTTGTAAAGGCGGCCCGGAGCGGGGATGAGAGCTTCTACTCCCTGTACTACGCCCTGACCTCGGCCCTCGGCGGCCTTATTGACGAGATAGACTATCTCGCCGGTTACGGCGATTACCTGACAAACATACAGTCCCAGGCCCAGATACAGTCCCAGACCAGCCTTTTCGGCAAGCCCGGGTCCTTCTCCCGCCGGAACCTTAAAAAGACGGCCGACGACTTCGCCACGATTTTGGGCGTGGACGTGGAGCTGGGCAGCTCGGCGGCCATTACGAAATGGCTTGATTTTGAGGATGAGCTGGGGGACTATCTGCACCTTTTGGCCATCGTGATAATCGTCATGGCCTTTTTGGAGGAGCGCCGCCGTGGGCTCTGGTCCGTCATACGCTCCCTCCGTGGCGGCCGGGCCCGGCTGGGGCTTACGCGGCTCGGCGTGCTGTTTTTCGGCTCCGTTTTGGCCATGGTCCTCTTTACCCTGTCGCCGCTCCTCCTGTCCCTGGCCATCCACGGCGGCTGGGCGGACCTTTCGCGGCCTCTTCAGTCGGTGCCGGCCTTCGGCACCTGCCCCCTTTCCATCACCTTTGCCCAGTGGCTGCTGCAATTTTTGGCGCTGAAGGTCCTGGCCGGGGTTCTAATGGGGCTTCTCGTCTGGTGCCTTTTGGGCTCCCTTACAAACGTCCAGTTCTCGGTGTCGGTGCTGGGCGCCGCGCTGGCGGCGGAGTTTGCCCTCTACGAGCTCCTGCCGGTCCAGAGCTTTCTCAATGTGCTCAAATATTTCAACATCTTCGCCTACGTCCACACCGCCGCCCTGTACACAAAATACCTCAACGTGAACCTCTTCGGCTTTCCGGCGGGCATCCGTGGCATGGCGATCACCGGCATCGCCGTATTCGGGACGGTCCTCGCCGTGCTGGCCGTGCTGACTCAGGCCCTCCGGCGGCCCGAGGGCTCCCGGGATATCCTTGGCCGGGCCGCCGCGCCGGTGGAGAAGCTTCTTGACAGGCTCCGCTCCCGCCTGTCCCTTGGGGGCTGGGAGGGCTGGAAACACCTTGTGTTCCAGTACGGCATACTCCTTCTGGCCGTGGCCGTGTTCGCCACCGGCAAGCTCACGTTCATTCAGGCGGCAAGCGACAGGGAGGACCCCATGTACGCGGCTTACATGGATGAGCTTCAGGGTCCCATCGACGGCTCCACCTACGAATATATCGCCCACGCCCGGGAAAGCGCCCGGGAAAGCGAGGACCCCTCGTCGCTCCTTCACGCCCTGGACGCGGTGGAGGACCGGCTGGAGGAGCTTTGTACCCGGGCGGAGGCCGGCGGCTACCGGCCCTGGGTCGTGAACAGCCGGCCCTATGACTGGGTTTACGGCGGCGACAGCCGGGAGCGCCAGCGGCTCAACTCCGCCGTGGCGATCATCCTCGTCTCCCTCCTGGCGGCCTCCCTGTGGTCCTATGAGCGCGAGTCCGGCGTTCCGGCGCTGCTCCGGGCCACGCCCCGCGGGCGGGGAGCACTTTTGCGGCGCAAGGCCCTGGCGGCGGCGCTCCTCGCCGGGTCAATATGGGCCGTCATGGGCTTTTTCGAGCTGAAAAACGGTTTCCTGCTCTTCCGGCCCCAGGGGCTTTCGGCGCCGGCGCGGAACATCGACGACCTGGCCCGGTTCCCCCTGCCGGTAAACTGCTGGCAGTATCTGGCCATTTTGTACGCCCTGCGGCTCATGATGCTCATCGGCGTGGCCGAGGCCGCCATGTGCGTGGGGTATCTCTGTCCCACCGTCCGGACCTCCTACGTCGCCTGCGCCGCCGCCCTGGGGCTCCCGGCATTGCTGACGGCCCTGGGGGTGGACCTCTTCAAATGGGTCTCCCCGGTGATCCCCGTCTCCTCGGCGGAGCTCATGTGGTCCCTTGGCGGCGGGAGCATGATTGCCCTTATCCCCTGGCTTTTGTGGCTGGCCGCCTCCACCGTCATAGCGCTTACGATGCGGAAAAAATGGGTATGATCGGCCGTCGGCGAGCGATTTGTCAAGGAGTCTTTCACCCAAATTCACATTGGACCGGTTTCCTTTGTGTGCTATAATTTTGGTATGGTTTAACAGAAAAATATATGGAGGAAAGATATAAAAATGGGTGTGATTAACATTCCGGCGGATTTAGAAGACCGTATCGCGTCCGCTGTTAAATTTTTTTGGACAACGAGAAGAGGTCAAATTGCACGGCAAAGTCAGGCGGGTACGCATGACCAGGGGAATAGAGGGGCCGTAACCGGAGGAAGGCAATTAGACGGATTCGTTGACCTGGTAAAAGAAGCTCTTATCATGAACGGAGTCCCTAAACGGTGTATATTCATGGACTCTGACCTTGAGTTGCCCGGTTATTTCCGCCCTAATAAGAAATGGGATTTGCTTGTGGTTGACAACAACGAATTGATAATCGCTATCGAGTTCAAAAGCCAAGTTGGCCCATCTTTTGGAAACAACTTCAACAATAGGACAGAAGAAGCCATGGGAAGCGCTTTGGACATATGGACTGCTTTTCGAGAAGGAGTATTTGGCACACAAAGGGCACCATGGTTAGGTTACTTTATGGTCCTGGAAGATTGTCAGAAATCAAATGAACCGATAAAAGTTCGCTCACCACATTTCCCGGTTCTTCGCGAGTTTATAGACACTTCCTATAAAGAGCGCTATGAAATATTTTGCAGTAAATTATTACTCGAACGGCAGTATAACGCGGCTTGTTTTACTACAACGGGCATAATAGGTGATAAAATATATTATGATTTCCCAAGGCAAGAGCTGTGTTGCAAGGAATTCATCTTATCAATGTTAGGAGCCGCTGTATCACATTTTAGCAGGGAGTAAGAATCATGACCGAGCACATCCTGTATCATGCGGACGCAAGGGAGCTATCTTTTATCAAAGATAAAAGCGTTCACTTAATTTTAACTTCTCCGCCATATTTTAATTTGAAGGATTACAGAAAAGGACATAATCAGTTAGGCATAATAGACGATTATCAGCAATTCATTGACGAATTGGATAAAGTTTGGAAGGAATGTTACAGGGTCCTTATTCCCGGCGGTCGAATCGTCTGCGTTGTTGGCGATGTATGTCTTTCCAGACGAAAATATGGGCGGCATGTTGTTATGCCGCTTCATTCCGATATTGCCGTATCATGCAGGAAGATCGGATTTGATAATCTTAATCCGATTTTGTGGCACAAAATTTCAAACGCTACTTATGAGGCGAATACCAACAGCTCTATTCTGGGAAAACCATATGAACCGAATGCTATCATAAAAAATGATATAGAATATATCCTTATGGAGCGAAAACCGGGCGGCTACAGAAAACCTACTGAAAAACAACGTGAAGAAAGCCGAATCGCCAAAGATGATTTTCAGAACTGGTTTAGTCAGATATGGGAAATGCCTGGAGCTTCAACAAAGAACGGGCATCCGGCTCCGTTTCCCCTTGAGCTTGCTACCCGATTAGTAAAAATGTTTTCGTTTGTCGGAGATGTTATCCTTGACCCTTTTTCCGGGAGTGGAACAACTATGCTTGCGGCTGCTAATACTAACCGAAACAGCATAGGGGTGGAGACTGAGGAATATTATTGTAATTCAACCATTCAACGGTTAGACGACAACAGAGATTTATTCTCCGCATATAAGGTGTCGTATGTTGACATAACCCACGAAAAAGACTACACCGCAACCTCAGAATCCGTTTAATCATATATCTTAGCCAAAATGTGTGAATCCAGGCAGTAAACAAGGAGCAAATTACAATACATCTCGGTGGAAAACATTTGAATTATTGCCGCTGCGTGTGGACTTTTTCGCGTTTGTGTGCTATAATTATTTCTATACTTTGGCAAACCAGCGAATTAAACGGAGGGATACATATGGAAAACATGTTCACCAACGCCCACATCCTGGCGTGGCTCGCCTATTTCGCGGAAAACATGCAGGTGGACCTGGAGAAGGTCAAAATTCTCGACATAACCCGTAAAAACAAGAACCTCATCCCCACGGTGGAATCCCGCCCCGCGGTGCTTGTATTCACCGAGGCCGGACACCCGGACATATTCTACCGCATGTGGGACGCGGGCCTTGGCGAGTGCGAGGTCTGGTACAACGAGGGCTCGGAGCCCACGGGCCCCATACTCCACGCCCCGGTGAAAAGCATGATAAACCGGGGCATCAACGCCTCCGCCGGGATGCTCATTTTGAACCCCAACGCCCGCTCCACCAACAAGATCGGTATGCGCTACTCAGACTTCTTCCGTGGCTCCGTCCACTACGTGGGAAGCGAGATACGGGCGGTCATCTTAAATAAGATGCACGTATCCAGCGCCGACACCGTCTGCGTCATCGGCGGGGCGTCCATCGCCGTGGAGACCGCCATTCTGGCCCCCGAGGGCACGGTAATAGCCGTTGAGTACAACCAGCATGACCGCCACACGGTGGAGGAGAACGCCCACCAGTTCGGTCTTAACAACATAACCGTCATAGACCGGGTGAGCGAGGACACCATGAAAGGACAGCCCGTCCCGTCCCTCACATTCCTCGTGGCCTCCGCCAGCATGGAAAAGGAGCTGGAGTGCCTTTTGAAACTCAACCCCCACATGGAGTTCGTTATCTACACCCTGGACTTCCGTTGCGCCGCCACGCTGCCCGACACCCTTGCCAAGTACGGCGTGGGGGAGACGGAGGTCCTTCAGATAGCCGTCAGCAAGCTCACAGGGAAGAACACCTTCGATGCCGAACCCGCGCCCTGGATAATCTCCGGGAGAGCGTAAAATTTCCCGGTCAAATCCATGGCTTTTTTGTCGAAGATGTATCTTGACATTCGACGGCCATTCGTTTAGAATACTAATAATTTCACTTGCTAAAGACCGTGATGGAGACAGTAGGCGCTCCCCAGGTCCCAGAGAGCCGGAGGTTGGTGTAAATCCGGTACCGGTGGGAACGCGCGAAAATCACTCCGGAGTTTCAGCCCGAAAGTCTGTCAAGTAGGCGCTGACGGTTCTCCCCGTTATAGGAGGCGTGTATGTCTGTACACAGTAACGGGTGGTATAACGGAGCATTGGCGTCCGTCCCTTTACGGGACGGACGTTTTTTAATGAAAAGAGGTTTAATTAATGAGCAAGACCATGACTGAGATCCGCTGGCACGGGCGCGGCGGACAGGGGGCCAAGACAGCCTGCCTCCTGCTGGCCGACGCCGCCTTCGCCTCCGGAAAATACGTCCAGGGTTTCCCGGAATACGGCCCCGAGCGTATGGGCGCCCCCATCACGGCCTACAACCGTATAAGCGACGTGCCATGCACCATCCATTCCAACATCTACGACCCCGATTACGTTGTGGTGGTGGACGAGTCCCTTCTCCACACCGTGGACGTCACGGCGGGCCTTAACCCCGAGGGGGCCATCGTCATAAACTCCCCCCGGGACCCCGAAGAGCTCCGGCCGTTTTTGCGGGGATATAAGGGCCGGGTGTGCACCATAGACGCCCGGAGCATATCCGAGCAGTGTCTGGGCCGCTACTTCCCCAACACGCCCATGCTGGCCGCCATCGTCAAGGTCAGCGGCGTCCTTGACCCGGACCGGTTCGTCAAGGACATGGAGGCGTCCTTCCACCACAAGTTCGCAACCAAGCCCCAGGTGATAGAGGGCAACATGAAATGCCTGACCACGGCCATGAAGGAGGTGCGGGGAGCGTGAGCTACATAAAAGCCGAAAACATAAACGAGCAGTCCCCCTGGCAGGAGATGACCCCCGGCGGGGAGATATACGAGGGCGGTACCTCCCGCCTTACAAAGACCGGCGAGTGGCGCTCCAACCGTCCCGTCTGGGACCCGGCCAAGTGCCGCCAGTGCCTTCTTTGCGCGCCCTTCTGCCCGGATTCCTCCATTCCCGTAAAGGACTGCAAGCGTCTCGATTTCGATCTTGACCACTGCAAGGGCTGTGGCATCTGCCAGAAGGTCTGCCCCTTCGCGGCCATCACAATGGAACAGGAGGTACACCAATGAGCATCAAGGACCGTCTTTCCGGCAACGAGGCCGTGGCCAACGCCATGCGCCAGATAAACCCCGACGTATTCGCCGCCTTCCCCATCACCCCCTCCACCGAGATACCCCAGTATTTCGCCCAGTTCGTGGCCGACGGCAAGGTGGACACCGAGTACGTCACCGTGGAGAGCGAGCACTCCTCCATGTCCACCTGCATCGGCGCCGCCGCCGCTGGGGCCAGAGCTGTGACCGCCACCTCCTCAGCGGGCCTGGCATTCATGTACGAGGTCCTCTACGTGGCGGCCTCCAGCCGCCTGCCCATAACCTTAGCCTGCGTCAACCGCACGCTGACGGGGCCCATCAACATAAATAACGACCACTCCGACTCCATGGGCGCACGTGACTCCGGCTGGCTCCAGATCTACGCCGAGAACAATCAGGAGGCGTATGATAACTACCTTCAGGCCATGCGCATCTCCGAGCACCCCTCCGTCCGGCTCCCCATCATGATTTGTCAGGACGGCTTCATAACCTCCCACGCCGTGGAGAACATACTTTTGGAGTCCGACGAGGACGTGAAAAAATTCGTGGGCGAGTACCACCCGGAGCACGCCCTTATTGGCCGCGACCACCCGTTGGCCGTGGGGCCCTACGACTCCTGCCCCTACTGCATGGAGCACAAGGTCCAGCAGGCCGAGGCCATGAAGAACGCCAAGAAGGTCATCTTAGACGTGGCCGCCGACTTTGAGCGTACCTTCGGCCGCCACTACGGCTTTTTCGAGGAGTACCGCATGGAGGACGCCGAGGTGGCTTTAGTCCTCATCGGCTCCACCGCCGGCACCGCCAAGGCATGTATCGAAAAGCTCCGCGCTCAGGGCGTGAAGGCCGGCCTTGTGAAGGTCCGTGTGTTCCGGCCCTTCCCCATGGAGGAGATCGCCCAGGCCCTCAAAAACGTGAAGGCCGTGGCCGTCATGGATAAGTCCGAGGGCTATTCCGCCTGCGGCGGCCCCCTCTTCGCCGAGGTCCGCTCCGCCTGCTACGACCTCGATAACCCCCCGAAGATGATCGACGTGGTCTACGGCCTCGCGGGCCGGGACTGCGCGGTGGAGGACGTGGAGAAGGTGTATTACCACCTTCTGAAGATCGTGGAGACCGGCGATGTGGGTCCCCGTTACATACACTTCGGCCAGCGCAGTAATCAAGAGGAGGTGCTCTGAGATGGCATACAATCACAAGGTCGAGCTCTCCAAGCCCGAGCGCTTCGCCCCCGGGCACAGGCTCTGCGCCGGTTGCGGCGCGGGCATCGTCTGCCGCGGCATCACCCGGGCCTTAGACGAGGGCGACCGGGCGGTCATATGCAACGCCACCGGGTGCCTTGAGGTCTCATCCTTCCTCTACCCCTACACCGCCTGGGAGGACAGCTACATCCACTCCGCCTTTGAAAACGCCTCCGCCGTCTGCGGGGGAGTGGAGTCGGCCTACAAGGCCCTTAAAAAGAAGGGCAAGCTTGAGGGCGAGTGCAAATTCATCACCATCGGCGGCGACGGCGGCACCTACGACATCGGCTTCCAGTCCCTGTCCGGCGCCATGGAGCGTGGCCACGACATGGTGTACTTCTGCTACGACAACGAGGCGTACATGAACACCGGCATCCAGCGCTCCTCCTCCACCCCCCGTTTTGCCAACGCCACCACCACCCCGGTGGGGACCCAGTCGCTGGGCAAAAAGCAGGAGAAGAAGGACCTGACCGTAATAATGGCCGCCCACAACATCCCCTACGTGGCCCAGACCACCTTCATCGGCAACTTCAAGGACTTCCACGAGAAGGCCCACCGGGCCATCTACACCCCCGGCCCCGCCTTCGTCAACGTGATGGCCCCCTGCCCCCGCGGCTGGCAGTACCCCTCCGAGCTTTTGCCGCAGATTTGCAAGATGGCCGTTGAGACCTGCGTCTGGCCCCTCTACGAGGTGGTGGAGGGCAAGTGGATACTCAGCTACGAGCCCAAAAAGAAGCTCCCCGTGGAGGAATTCATGCGCCTCCAGGGCCGCTTCAAGCACTGCTTCAAGCCCGGCAACGAGTGGACCATCGAGGCCGCCCAGGACTACGTGGACCGCAAATGGGAGGCCCTCCTGGACCGTTGCTCAAGAAGCTGATCTGATAATCTCTTATCTTCCGATAAATTTAAGGCCGGCTTTCGCCGGCCTTAAATATTTTAATTATTTTCAGGGCCTTAATCCCATTCCGCCCTCCAGCGTCAGGGTCTCGCCGGAGAGGTACTTGAAGTCCTTTGTGGACAGCTGGACGCACACCCGGCCAATCTCCGTCTCGGGGTTGCCGTAGTGGCCCATGGGGGGCATGTGGACGTTGGCCTTGAATGCCTCGGGGTAGGCGTCCTGGAAATTTTCCAGCTGTGCGGTCCAGGCGAGGGGGCAGATGACGTTGACGTTTATGCCGTCGCGGCCCCACTCCGTGGCGGCCACGCGGGTAAGGCCCCGGATGCCCTCCTTGGCGGCGGCGTAGGCGCACTGGCCGTAATTTCCGAAAAGCCCCGCGCCGGAGGCGAAGTTTATGACGCTGCCCTTTGCCTCCTTGAGATAGGGGTAGCAGGCTTTCATGTAATAAAAGGCGCTGTAAAGTCCCGAGTATATGGCAAGGTCGAACTGCTCCGTCGTGTGGTCGGCCAGCGTCACGCCGGAGGCCGAGGCCTGAGCGTTATTTATGAGCACATCGATGCCGCCGAACTCCTGAACCGTGGCCTCAACCACCCTCTTCACCGTGGCCTCGTTGTCGGCCCCGGCGTTTATGTCCGCCTGGACGGGCAGGACCTTTATGCCGTAGAGCCTCTCAAGCTCCTCTTTGGCATCCGTCAGCTTTTTTACATTCCGCCCGGTGATGACCAGGTTCGCCCCCTCCTTGGCAAAGGCGATGGCGATGCCGTAGCCGATGGACCCGGCGGACCCGTCCTTCAGCGTCGCCCGGCCCCCGCCGGTGATTATGACCGTTTTTCCCGTAAGCTCACCCATTTTAAAGACCTCCTAAAATTATTATTGGTGGCAATGCTCCTCAGAACCCGAAGGGAAAATCCTCAAGGCCGCTGTCCGTACTCCCATCGGGCAGAAGGTCCCTGAGACTCAGGAGCATGAGGACCATATATGTCATCTCGTCGTCCGACATATCCTCGGACATATCGGCGTAGCGCTCCTCAATGTCGGCGTATCTCTGCATAAGGCCGGTTAGCTCCAATGCCAGAAGCTGGCGCTGACTCTCCGTGGCGGCGTCATAGCGCCGGGCCAGGTCAAGATAGTCCCTCATGTAGGCTACGACCTCATCCGTGGCGGCGATGAACTCCGGCCTTATGTCCGGCTTTAAGGACCCGGTGGTGTCGGGCGTGGCGCCGGCCAGAAGGGCCTCATAGGCGGCGCTGTAATCGTTCTTCGCCGTGGAGCTTGTAATGAGGGCGAAAATCACCAGGTACCCGGTGTCCGTGTTGAGGACCACGTCCGCCACGCATTTACCGCCCGGTATGGCGCTGTCATTGTCGGCCGGTATATCGAGCTTCAGTCTCATGCCCTCGTAGCCCAGCACCCGGGTCTCCGTAAGCTCCACCTGCGTCGCGCCCTCGCCCTCCAGCGTGCCCGTCAGGAAGCTCTTGAGCACCGGCTTTATCTTCCCGA
>CANQUO010000026.1 GCA_947627085.1 uncultured Oscillospiraceae bacterium | reverse complement strand
GCGCCGTGTCGGGCGGGGTATTTCTGGCGCTCTTTGTCCTCTGGGTCGTGGAGGGGACGTACCGGGGACCCGGACAGCTGTGGATCGCGGTATCGATATCGGTGACGGGAATCGCCGTCCTCGGCGGGGTACTGCTTCTCCTCAATGAGCGGCGTATACATCAGACCGCCCGCGTAAGGCTCATGGAGAGGTATCTGCCCATGGTGGAGGAGCTTGTGAGCTCCGTCCGGGCCCGCCAGCACGAATACTCAAACCGCGTCATGTCCGTCTCCGCCGCCGTCAACACGGCCGCCACCTTAGAGGAGGCGAAGGCCGCCGTGGCGAAGCTCACGGACAGCCTTACCGCGGGGGAGCCGGACCGGGAGCTTCTTCGCTGTGACAGCAAGCTCATAAGCGGCCTCATCTTCGGCAAGTCCCGTGAGGCCGAGCTCCGGCACGTGACGGTAAAGGCCCACATCGCCGCGCCATTCCTCCGCCGGTCCCTGACCGAGGGGGACCTGGTGGACCTGACGGGCATACTCCTGGACAACGCCATTGAGGCCGCGCCCGCCGGCAGCGCCGTGTTTATCAGCGCCACGCCGGAGGAGGGCGCTCTGCGCCTCACCGTCTCCAACCCCGCCGAGCCCAAATCGGCGGTGGAGCTTACGCGGATGTTCCGCCGGGGCTTTACCACCAAGGAGGGCGGAGGCCGGGGCTACGGGCTATATAACCTCCGGCGTATGACGGAAAAATGCTCAGGCCGTGTGATAGCCAAAAACGAGACCATCGGCGGGGTGAACCACCTGACGATCGGCGTCATAATCCCGTAAGCGTGTTTTCGTTCCCTTAAAAACCCGTTTCGTTCCCAAAAGCTTGAAAAACCGCGCCAAATGGGCTAAACTCTCCTTGAAAGGTGGGTGATACCCATGGCGCGGCTTATTCGTTTGGAGATACGCAAGCTCATAAAACCTGTGGCGCTGGTGACGGTATTGTTGTCCGTCCTGCTCTCCGTGCTGAGCTGTACGGTGTTTCAACAAGGCCACAGTCTCTTCGCCAAGCTGGACAAGTGGGAGCTGGGCTTTGAATTTTTGGGCCTCCTGTTCCCCCTCTTTGTGACCATACCCATATGCTGGCAGCTCTACTACGAGCGGCGGGACCGGTTTCTTGTCTACACCCTGTCCCGGGTCCCGGCGAGGCGGTACATCGCGGCAAAATACGTCGCCTGCGCCGTATGCGCCTTCGCCCTTATCTTTATCCCCCTGGTGATCTCCGCCCTGGCGGCCCTGTACGTGGCCCCCGACCCCCGGTACGGATATAACACGGAGGATATGTACAATCCCCCCTGGACCCATATGCTGAAGACCCTCTATACGTCCTGGCCCATCCTCTACGCCATGCTCATCTCCGCCTGGAAGGGCCTCTTAGGCGTGATCTCCATGACTCTGGGCTTTGTGCTGGCACTCTACGGCGGCAACATCTTCATTATCCTCACGGGTCCCTTCGTCTACGCCATTCTGGACCACTTTCTCTGGGGACTTGGGGGATACTACTCCCTGATCGGCGCCTTCGCCTCGGAGACATTCGCCAGAGCGCGGCCCCTTCGCTTTATCTGGGGACCCGTCCAGGCGCTGCTGTTCTGCGCGTTGACGGCGCTCTTTTACATCAAGGTGAAAAAGCGCCGGGTGTACCCCCTGTGACCCGGCGGCTCATGAGGCGGGCGGGGACCGGTAAATTTGCCCTTCTCTGGACGGTCTCCCTCCTCTTTGCCCTCTCGGATAGGGGCTCGGGGGACACCTTCGGCGGACACCTGGCGGCGGCGCTGTCGAACCAGTATTACACGGTTTTCGCCGTCCTGCCCATCTGCCTTTTGATTTTTGGGGGCCTCATGGAGGACGACCCGGAGCCGGTCATACTGCGGCATGGGACATATTTCCGGTATTTTTTCCGCAAATGGCTCTCGGAGTGCGTTCTTGCCGTCCCACTCTGGGCCGGACAGCTGGCGGCGCTGGCTCTCTCCGGCATCGGCCTCCCGGCGGGCGGCTGGGTGAGGAGGACCGATGTTCTGCGCCTTCTGGCGGGCATTTTTCCGGGGCCCGCCGGGGCCGCAGTCTGCGGGGCGATACATCTCCTGCTGGGGTACTGGCTCATCGCACTTCTGACCTTATGGCTGGGCCACTTTCTGCCCAGGGCCGGGGCCGTGGGGACGCTGGCGGGGCTCTATGTGCTCACCGTTTTTCAGATGAAGCTACCCATTTTGTCCCGTCCGCCGCTTGTTTACCTCACCGGTCTCAGCCACTGGGTGCTGATGCTCCACAACCTGACGGAGCCCTGGCGGTTTCCGCTGACGCTGGCGGTGACGGCGATTTTTGTGGCGGTCGCGCTCATCTCGACAAAGTTTTTCTGGCGGAGAAAACGGCTCCCGTCCGGAAAGCGCCCCCGTGGGCTGGGGGCGTACTACCGGAGGGCCCTGTTTTCCGGGAAAAATGTGCTGTTTTCCCTGGGCCTGACGGTTATCCTTGTGGGTTGGACCTGGCTTCGCCTGGGAAAAATCACCTCCGGCCGTGACTGGACAATTTCGCTGATGGCGGGGCCGGGGACGGGGAGGTTTTATCTTCCGGGGATGCTCTCACAGCTTGTCTCTCAGATGTTGCCCCTCTGGCCCCTGGCGGCCCTTGTATCGGAGGCTGTGGGCGGGCGCTCCGTCATGCTGGCCGTGCGGCTTTCCAGAAAGCGGGAGCTGACCCAGGCGCTTCTGGGGACGGCGCTCGCGTGGCTGGCCCTCTGGCTGGGGCTCACGCTTTGCGCCCTGCTGTTGCCGCCCCTCCTTGCGGGCCGGGAGCCGGACATGGTACTGCTACTTACCTCCCTTGCGCTCCGGGGACTGGATTTGGCCCTTCAATTTCTCCTGCTGATGCTTTTCATGGCGCTCACCGGAAGCGTGGCGGCGGGATTTATATTTCTCACGGCGGCGCACCTTATGTGCGCGTTGCCCCTTCCTTATTGGCCGGTGGGTCTGTCCGGCCTTGCGCGGTTTTACATGACCGGCGGGAATGTGAGCGTGGGCGCGGCCGCCTCGGAGCTGGTCATATGTTGCGCAGTCCTTTCCCTGTGGCTCCGGTTCCGGGGCTCGAAATTCCTTTTTGAAAGATGCGGAGGGAAGATATGAATATTATAGAGCTTGCCGGCGTCAGCAAATCCTTTGGCCGCCATGAGGTCCTTCGGGACGTGAGCCTGAGCGTGGAGGAGGGCTCCACCGTTGGCATCGTGGGCTCCAACGGCAGTGGCAAATCCGTGCTTTTCCAGCTCATCTGCGGCTTTTACGCCCCCGACGCCGGGATGGTCCGCGTCCGGGGGGAGGTTTTGGGCCAGGGCCGGGACTTTCCGGAGAATATGGGCGTGCTCATAAACTCCCCCGGCTTTATCGCCCTGGATACGGGGCTTCAAAATCTCCGGTATCTCGCCGGGATACGGGGCGTTATCGGGGATACCGAAATCAGCGCGGCCATGCGCAAGGTGGGCCTTGACCCGGAGGACCGCACCCGTGTGGAGCACTACTCCCTGGGCATGAAGCAAAAGCTTGCCCTGGCCCAGGCTATCATGGAGGACCAAGACATACTTATTCTGGACGAGCCCTTCAACGCCCTGGACCACAAGACATACAACGACACAAAGGAGCTTTTGCGCATCCTCCACGCCGAGGGAAAGACCATCCTCTTGACAAGCCACAACTACGAGGACATCGAGACCCTTTGCGACAAGGTGTACGTCATAGACGAAGGCCGCCTCCTTGACCCACTCCCGGAGGACGAAATGAGACGAAGGTTCAGGGGGTAAAGCTCTTATCAAATATTAGCATTACAAAAAAGTTTTATCCACCCGGGCGGGATTGCACGGGTGGATAATTTTGTCGTTAAATTGTGGCCTCGGGCCCGAGGGGGCGTTGACAGAGAGGGCGGGTTTTGCCGGTCACCCGATGTACTCCACGTACTTGCGCTGGAGGTAGAGCTTGTCGGCGATGACGGAGAGGAATTCGCTGTTGGAGGGCTTTCTGGCGCAGTTGTGGCCAAAATATTTCCAGATGGCGGCGCTGTCGGCGGTGCTCCAGGCGTATTCGATCACCGTCCGCATTGCCCGCTCTACCTGACTTGGAGCCACGCCGAACTTTTTGGCCACGTCGGGATAGAGCTCCTTAGTGACGGCCCCGATGAGGTTTACGTTGAGCGCCGTCATGACCGAGGCCTCCCGGAGGTAGAAATACCCAGCAAGGTGAGTGGGCACGCCCAGCTCCCGCAAGATCCTCGTGGCGCTGATGTAGAGGCCGTACTCTCCGTTTGTTCCAACGGCCCACTCGGGCTTGCCGGAGGCGCGAAGATGCGCGGCCCTGCGTATCTCGTCGGTGAGGGAGCGAAGGTCCAGGGGATTATCGACCCCGGAGACCGCCAGCCCCTCCGGCGTAACCGGCTCGCGGCGGCGGGACAGTGCTATGACGGCGGGGCGGGCGTCCTCGTCCATCAGGGCAAGGCGCTCCAAAAAGTCCCGCCGGTCCATGTCGGAAAAATTCCCGTCGGTGAGCACCAGGTCCGGCGACAGGCCGCCGATGAGCTCCAGGGCCTCGGCCCCAAGGGCGGTCACCCCGACGGCGCGCATATCCGCCTCGCGATCGATGAGGGCCGCCAGCAACCGGCGCAGATCGGGGTTGCCGTCGGCGATGAGAATCCTTACCTCTTTTCCCACGTTCATCGCTTCCCGTTCTTGTTTTTTTATTTAGTGTGATATATATAACCTACCATAATTTCAAAAGCTGTGCAATAGGAAATATTGATGAAATCGTCGATTTTTTAAAAAATCAGTATAAAAATATTAAAACTCCCCGCGCCTTTGCCAGGCGCGGCAAGGCGGCTCTTGACATTCCGGACATAAAGTGCAAAAATAACGGTAATGATTTTTTGATTGGGGCGAGATTTATTTGAACCGGGACAACGAATTTCTCGGCACCGAGCCCGTGGGGAGGCTCCTTTTAAGGCTCTCGGCGCCAACCATTGCGGCACAGCTCATAAATATGCTCTATAATATCGTGGACAGGATTTATCTCGGCCACATGGGAGAGGACGGGGACTTGGCCCTCACCGGGGTGGGCGTCTGCATGCCGGTGATACTCTTCGTCTCGGCATTCGCCGCCCTCATCTCCTCCGGCGGCGCTCCCCGTGCCTCCATATTCATGGGACAGGGGGACAAGAAATCCGCCGAGCGGACCATGGGCGGGTGTTTTTCCCTCCAGATCGTCGTGTCACTTATCCTTACGGCGGTACTGCTCATATGGAACCGGGAGCTCCTTTTGGCCTTCGGGGCCAGTGAGAACACCATCGGCTACGCCACGGACTATATGGACATCTACGCCCTGGGGACATTGTTTGTGGAGCTCACACTGGGCATGAACGCCTACATAACCGCTCAGGGCTTTGCGAAAACGGGCATGTACACGGTGCTCATCGGGGCGGTGTGCAATATCGCTCTGGACCCGGTGTTCATTTTCGGCTTCCACATGGGCGTCCGGGGCGCGGCGCTGGCCACGGTGCTGTCCCAGGGGGTCTCCGCCGTATGGGTCATATGTTTTCTCTCGGGCTCCAAATCCATATTGCGCTTAAACCGGGATTCCATGCGCGTTCGCCCCTCGCTGGTGCTGCCCTGCGTGGCGTTGGGCGTGGCGCCCTTTGTGATGCAGGCCAGCGAGAGCGTCATAACCGTGTGCTTCAACTCGTCGCTTTTAAATTACGGCGGGGACCTGGCGGTGGGGAGCATGACCATACTCTACTCCGTCATGCAGTTTGCCATGATGCCCCTCCAGGGCCTCGCCCAGGGGGCACAGCCCATAACGAGCTACAACTTCGGCGCGGGCAACGCAAGGAGGGTGCGGGAGGTGTTCAGGCTACTTTTGATTTCCAGCCTCGTCTACTCCTGCTCGCTCTGGGCGCTGATAATGCTCTTCCCGGGCATGTTCGCCGGGATGTTCACAGATAAGCCGGCGCTGGCGCAATACACCGTGAGCACATTGCGGGTCTACTGCGGGGCCACGTTCCTCTTCGGCATACAGATAGCTTGCCAGATGACCTTCGTGGCATTGGGGAAGGCGAAGATAAGCGCCGTGGTGGCAATAATGCGAAAATTCGTCCTGCTCCTGCCGCTTATCTACATCATGCCCACCATCCTCACCGCCGATAAGACCATGGCCGTATTCACCGCCGAGCCCGTGGCGGACACCCTTGCCGTCACCTTCACCGCCGTGTCCTTTATTATAGTCTTTAAAAAGGCCATGCGGGGGCTTGAGGGAGGGGAGTAAAAAAGGTTGCGCCCTGCGGGGCGCGTATAAAAAAAGGAGCGGGCGGGTTTAGAACCCGCCCCTACGACATAACAGGGAATCTCCCAATCACCCCGTAGGGGCGGGTCCCAGACCCGCCCGTCCTTCGTCCCCACCCGCAGGCGAAACCCCTAGCCTTCCCCGCGGGGCGGGGAAGGTGCCGCCTCAGCGGCAGATGAGGTGGGAAGCCATCAAATTTTGCCGCGCCTCCAACCTTCCGCAACTTCAGCCCCTCCCTTGGGAGGGGGTAGGGGGTGGGGCGTCTATCAAAAAAGGCCGCGCCTCCGGCGCAACCACATAGTTAGCCACCTCCTCGTAGGAGGGGGGTAGGGGGGAAGCGAAGCCGAAGGGTTTTGCCGGCACCCCCGAAAGAAAGATTGTGCTGACATGGGGGCCTCGCTTCCTCAGTCGCCAGCGGGCGACAGCTCCTCCTACGAGGAGGAGCCAGAGTTTCGCCTGCGGGCGGGACGAAGGACGAGGGGACGGGCGGGTCTGGGACCCGCCCCTACGGGTTGATTAGTGGATTTTCATGTTATGCCGTAGGGGAGGGTTCTAAACCCTCCCGTTATTAAATTAGCGCCGTAAGGCGCAACCTTTTGGTGGGGTGTGTATAGCTTCACAAATAAGCATGAGGCGCCGAACGGTGCCTCAAACTGTTTTATTTCGTAAGAAACTCCAACAGCGCACGGCACCCGGTGGTGACGTCGCGCCAGGTGGCGGAGAAGTCGCCGGTGTACCATGGGTCGGCCATGTCCCGGGGGATGTTGGCGTAGTCGAGGAGGAGCTTTATTTTATTGTCCTTATCAGGACCTGTGATGCGCTGGGTGTTGCGGACGTTGGCCCGGTCCATGCAGATAAGAAGGTCGAAGCGGCGGTAGTCCTCCGGCGTCACCTGTCGGGCAAGCTTACCGGAGCAGGAGATGCCGTGGGCTTCAAGCTCACGGCGGGCTGGAGGGTACACGGGATTTCCCAGCTCCTCGCGGCTGGTGGCGGCGGATTCTATGTAAAATTCGTCCTCAAGACCGGCGTCGCGGACGTATTTTTTCATCACAAATTCCGCCATCGGGGAGCGGCATATGTTGCCGTGGCAGATAAAGAGGATACTTTTCATACCTTATCCAGGTGCTCTTCGTAGAATTTTTCGTAATTTTTGAGGTTATGCTCGATAAGCGCCGGGGTATCGAGACCGTAGGGGCACCGGGAGGCGCAGGCGCGGCAGTGGATACAGCCGGCCATCTTCATGGCCTTTTCGTGAAATTCGTCGGTCATGTACTGCTTCCATGGGGAGCGCAGAAGGAGCATGTCAAGGCGGGCCATGGTGAATATCTCGATGTTCGCGGGGCAGGGCAGGCAGTAGCCGCAACCACGGCAAAATGACCCCGCCAGGGCCTTTTTCTCCAGCTCAAGCTCGGCCTGGAGCTCCGGGGTCATGGCGGGCTCGGCGTTCTCCGCCTCCACCCACTCACGAAGCTGGTCCTCGAACTGTATGCCCCAGATGGGGACCACGTTGTCAAACTGGTTCATGAAAGCCCGGCAGAGAGTGACGTTGGTCAAAAGTCCGCCTGCAAGGCCCTTCATGGCGATAAAGCCCATGTCGTGCTCCCGGCATTTGGCAACGAGCTCCAGCTCCCGCTCCCCGGCGAGATAGCTGAAGGGGAACTGGAGCGTCTCGAAATTGCCGGACTCGATGGCCGCATGGGCCACGGAGAGGCGGTGGTTCGTTATGCCGATGTGGCGGATGTAACCCTTTTTCTTCGCCTCCAGCGCGGCGGCGTAGGGGCCGTCGGGGTCCTCGGGGTCGGGCAACGTTGCGGGGTTGTGGAACTGAAAGAGGTCTATGTAGTCGGTTTTCATCCGCTCAAGGCTCAGCTCAATATGCCCCTTTACCGTCTTATAATCGCTACCGCCGCTTTTGGTGGCGATGATTATATTTTCCCGCACGTCGGAGAGGCCCATGCCGATCTTCTCCTCGCTGTCGGTGTAGGCGTTGGCGGTGTCAAAAAAGTTTATACCGGCATCAAAGGCCATACGCAATAGCTTCGCCCCGTCCTCCTTGGAGCGGCGCTGTACAGGCAACGCCCCGAAGGCCGTGCGGGTGACCATGAGCTCGGTTTTGCCCAATCGCAGTTTCTTCATTTTTTAAGGCCCTCCTTGTATTTTTCGGCGGCTTTCAGCTGTTCGGCGGCGGACATCAGGGTGAGCTCCGTCACGTTGTCCCCGCCTGTCAGGCGGGCGATCTCACGCCTGCGGCCCTCGCCGTCAAGAGCGGCGACGCTGGTGTATGTCCGACCGCCCTCCACCTTCTTTTCAATGGAAAACTGGGCGTCCGCCATAGCGGCGATTTGGGGCAGGTGGGTGACGCATATGACCTGCTTATTTTCCCCAATGGACGCCAGCTTCTCCGCCACCCGCTGGGCGGCGATGCCGGAAACGCCGGTGTCTATCTCGTCAAAGACCATTGCCCCCACGGCATCGGCCCGGGAGAGAACGGTTTTCATCGCCAGCATGATCCGTGAAAGCTCGCCGCCGGAGGCGACCTTCACGATGCGCCCCGGGGCCTCGCCGGCGTTGGCGGCGATGAGGAACCGGACCTCGTCCGACCCGTCGGGCCCGAGCGCGCGGGGGGCGAGCTCCACGGTGAACCTGGCTCCCGGCATGGACAGGGCCCTGAGCTCGCCTTCTATGGCCGAGGAGAGAAGCTCGGCGGCGGCCTTGCGCTTTTTGGTGAGGGCGGCTGAAAGCCCCCGGGCCTCCTTTTCGGCGGAGGCGATCTTTACCTCCAGCTTTTTTATCCTCTCGTCGGAAAACTCGATGTCGTCAAGCTCCCGTTTGGCGCTCTCCAGGGTCTCAATGGCGGCCTCCTCGCTGCCGCCGTACTTGCGCATGACGCGCTTTAAGGTGTCGAGGCGGCTGTCCAGCTCGTCCAGCTCCTCCGGGGAAAATTCCAGCCTCTCCCGCATATCCCGGAGCTCCTCCGCCGCGTCCTCGGCGGCGTACTTAAGGTCGGTGAGCTTCTGGGAAAGGCCGCCAAGCTCCTCACTCCAGCGAAGGGCGTAGGCGATGCTCCCGGCGGCGGACTCGATAAGCGACACCGCCCCGTCGCTCCGCTCCGAGCCGTACATGCAGGCCGAGGCGTCCCGGACAGCGTCGGAGAGCTTCCCGGCGGAGCGGAGAAAGTCCCGGCGCTTTTGCTTCTCGTCATACTCCCCGGGGCGCAGGTTCGCCCGTTCAAGCTCCTTTATCTGGTAATTAAGCATATCCACCCGGCGCTCCCTCTGGCCCTCGTCCATGGTCAGGGCCTCCAGCTCCTCCCGGAGGGCGCGGAGCTTTGAGTAGGCCGTTTTGTATTCGGCAAGCTCCGGGCCGGTCCCGGCAAAGCCGTCGAGGTAGCCTAAGTGCCAGCGCTCGTTCGTGAGCCGCTGGCCGTCCCCTTGGCCGTGGATGTCGATGAGCCGCAGTCCCAGCTCCCGGAGCTGTACGGCGGAGACGGGGGTGCCGTTTACCCGGCAGGAGCTCTTGCCGTCCTCGGAGATGCGCCGGGTGAGGACGAGCTCGTCCTCAAATTCCACGCCGTTTTCCTCGCACCAGTCCCTGGCGTCCACGCCGGTGAAGGTGGCGGTGACAAGGGCGGACTTTTCGCCGGTGCGCACAAGCTCCCGGCTGGTCCGCCAGCCCAGGGAGGCCTCAAGGGAGTCGATGACTATGGATTTGCCCGCGCCGGTCTCGCCGGTCAGGACGTTGAGCCCGTCATTAAACTCGATGTCCGCCCGGTCGATGACCGCGATATTTTCGATGTGAAGTAACGAAAGCATGGGAATACCTCCAAAGCCGGTGGGCTTTTTATCGGGAGTCGTCCGATGGGACGATGGGGGGTCTACTTTCCTCTCTTTTGTTGGCGTGAAAGGGATGTAGGGGCCGACGACCGCAGGAAGTACTCTTGAGTATGCCCACATCGGCCCGACGCACCGATTTGACACACGACCGAAATCGACGCGTAATATGATGGCGCGTTACAACGGGCCGACGCGATAACGGACACGGGCCGATGTGGGCATCGGCCCCTACGGGGTGCGCGCTGGCGCGGTGGTTGTCGTTTGCCCCTCCCTCCGGGAGGGGGCAGGGGGTGGGTACGAATCGGCCCACCCTGGCTGTCGCTACGCTCGGCCACCCCTCCCAAAGGGAGGGGCTCTTTGCGCGCGGTGAAATTACATTTGCAAATCCCAAAACCCATTGTAGGGGCGGGTTCTAAACCCGCCCGACGGGTCTATAAAATCTTCCTCATCCTCCTGCATATCTCCTCCGCGGCGTCGTCGTCGCGCATAGCGAGGAAGGCGGTGTCGTCGCCGGCGATGGTGCCCACGAGGGAGCGGAGGGACATTTTGTCGATGGCGGCGCAGGCGGCGGGGGCAAGGCCTGGGAGGGTCTTTATGACCACTATGTTCTGGGCCCGGTCGATGCTTGTGACGCACTCACGGAATATGGTGCGAAGGCGCTCCTCCACGTCCACCGTCTTTGTCTTGGGCAGGACGTATCTGTACCTGCCCTGGGGCGTGCGCTCCCGAACGAGCCTCAGGGCCTTTATGTCCCGGGAGACCGTGGCCTGGGCGGCGGGAAAGCCGGCGCGGGAGAGAGCCGCCACGAGCTCCGCCTGAGTGCCGATGATGTTGTTTGCCACAAGCTCCGCTATTTTATCCTGTCTTGGATTGCTCATAGGCGTTCACCCAGCTTGCTGTTGACATTTTCATAAAAGCTCTTGCCCGTCAGGCGCACAAGGCGCGTCTCAAGAGCGGAGCGGCGTATTTCTATCCTGTCGCCGGAAAAAAGGGGCACGCTGTCGCCGCCGTCTACCGACAGATACGCGGCCTTGCCCCGGAGCTGACGGAGCTCCACGGTGACCGCGCGCTCCGGGGAGAGGACGTAGCTCCTGGCGGAGAGGATGTGGGGGCAGACGGGGGTGACGATTATGCTCCGGGCCGTGGGCTCAACCACCGGGCCCCCGGCGGAGAGGGAATAGGCGGTGGAGCCGGTGGGGGTGGAGACGATGACGCCGTCTCCGTCAAAGCCCATTATCCTGCGCCCGTCGCCGTAGACGTTGACGCCGATGACCCTGTTGAGGCCCCGGACCACGGCCTCGTTGAGGGCGAAATCCCGGAGGACCTGGCGGCCCTCGTGAAAGAGGCTCACGTCGGCCATCATGCGGTTTTCAACGGTGTATTTGCCCTGAAAGGCCAGTGCCACAAGGCTCGTCTCGCCGGGCTCAAGCTCCGCCATAAAGCCCTTGTGGCCGAGATTCACGCCCAAAATAGGCGTGCCAAGGGCGCACAGGACCCTGGCGGCCCGGAGTATGGCCCCGTCGCCGCCGAAGGTCACGGCCATATCCGCGCCATTGTCAAGGGGGCCGGTGTGGTTGGCTATGTCGATGACATCGTAAGCGACGCCGCAACCGTCGGCTATCTTTTTCACATTTTCAAGGCAGGTAAGCCCTGAATCCCGGGAGGGATTCGCGAAAAGTATGACTTTTTTCATATTCTGCTCACCCTATCGTAAGCTCGTGGGACTCCCGGACGACCTTGCGGATATCTGCACCGCAATCACAGGGGTAGCCCACCAGGTGTCCCAGATATTCAATGTTCCCCTCGGGCCCCCTGATGGGGGACCAGGTGATGTTTTTAACAAAAAATCCGGAATTTTCGGCGTTTTTAAGAAAGCTCTCCAGCACCTCAAGGTGCGTCTGTGGGTCACGGACCACACCCTTTTTGCCCACCTTCTCACGCCCCGCCTCGAACTGGGGCTTTATAAGGCAGAAAACCTGGCCGTCCTCGGTCAGCACCGCCCGGACGGCGGGGAGGATGAGAGAGAGAGATATGAAGCTCACGTCGACGCTTGCAAGGCTGGGCCTTTCCGGGAACATATCGGCCGTCAGATACCGGGCGTTTGTGCGCTCCATGACCACGACTCTCGGGTCCTGGCGCAGTGACCAGGCCAGCTGACCGTAGCCCACGTCCACGGCGTAGACCTTCACAGCGCCACGCCGGAGCATAAGGTCGGTAAAGCCCCCGGTGGAGGCCCCGCAGTCAAGGCAGATTTTCCCCGCCGGGTCGCCGCCGAAAAAATCAAGGGCCCGTTCAAGCTTTAGCCCGCCCCGGGAGACGTACTTGGGCCCCGAGGCGCGGACCTCTATTTTGGCGTCCTCGCCGTAAGCCGTGCCGGGCTTATCCGAGCGTTGGCCGTTTACGAACACGTCCCCGGCCATAATGAGGGCCCTGGCCCGCTCCCGGGAGTCGCAGAGGCCCCGGCTCACAAGGAGCACGTCAAGTCTCGTCTTTGCCATGGGCTTTACCTCCCGTCATTTCAAGAAGGACCTTCGCCACGCTCTCCTCGTCTATGCCGCAGAGGCGCCGGAGCTCCTCCACTGAGCCGTGGGGTATGAACCGGTCGCCCAGATTTAAAAGGGCGACGGCGTTTAATCTGATGTTGCGCTCCGCAAGGCCCGCCGCTATCTGCCGGCCCAGGCACCCGCCGGAGACGGCCTCCTCCAATACGGCCAGACGGCCGGTTTTGGCGGCGGAGGCGTCAATGAGCGTAAAGTCGATGGGCTTTACCCGCCCCAGCTTTATAAGGTCCACGGCGACGCCGCGTTTTTCAAGCCGCGCCTTGACCTTGAGGGCCGTATTCACGCTTATGCCGTAGGTGACCAGGGTCACGTCGCCGCCGGGCTCCCCTAAGCGCTTTGCGGGGACCACGCCGCCGGCGGTATATTCCCCCTCGCCGCCCTTGGGGTAGCGCACGGCCACGGGGCCGGTCTCCCGTTCGATGGCGAAGCGGAGCATGTCCCGAAGCTCAGCGAAGCTTGAGGGGGACCAGACGGTCATGTTGGGGACGGAGGTCAGATAGCTTATGTCCATGGAGCCCTGATGGGTCTCGCCGTCCTCGCCGGAAAGACCGGCCCTGTCCACGGCCAGCACCGCGTGCTCACGCCCTAATGCCAAGTCCTGCAATATCATATCGTAGCTTCGCTGAAGGAAGGTTGAGTAGACGGCGAAAACGGGGATGAGCCCCTGATGGGCGGCCCCGCCTATCATGCTGACGGCGTGGCCCTCGCATATGCCCACGTCGAAAAATCTGGCGGGGAACCGGGCGGCGAAATCCGCAAGGCCGGTGCCGTGGATCATGGCGGCGGTGACGGCCATAACACGCTTATTTTCGGCGGCGACGGCGCAAAGCTCCTGGCCGAACACGGAGGAAAAGCCGGGAGGGGAGGCGGGGATGAGGCCGGTGACCGGGTCGAAGCTCCGGACGCCGTGAAAGGCGTCGGGATTGACCTCGGCGTACTGACAGCCCTTGCCCTTGGTGGTTATGACGTGCACCAGCGTGGGCCCTTCGTTGTCCCGGGCGACGGTCAGGGCTGAGACAAGGGACTTTATGTTGTGACCGTCCACGGGCCCTAAGTACGAAAAGCCCATGTCCTCGAACATGGAGCAGTGGAGTATGGCCTCCTTTATGGCCTGCTTCACGGTGTGGAGCTTGCCGTAGAGCCAATTGCCGCCGGGTATGCGGCCCATGAGCCGCCGGTAGCCGTTTTTGAAGGCAACGTAGCCGTGCCTTAAGCGCAGGCGGGCAAGGTGCCGGGCCATGGCGCCCACGTTCTTGTCGATACTCATGCCGTTGTCGTTGAGTATGACTATCATCTTCTCCCCGCTGGCTCCGGCGTCGCAGAGCCCCTCGTAGGCAAGGCCCCCCGTGAGGGCCCCGTCGCCCACAAGGGCTATGACGTCGTAGTCCTGGCCCATCAGCGTCCTGGCTCTCGCCATGCCAAGTGCCGTTGAGATGGCGGAGGAGGCGTGGCCCGCCACAAAGGCGTCGTGCTCCGACTCCCCGGGCTTGGGAAAGCCGGAGATGCCGCCAAAGGCGCGAAGAGTGCCGAACTCGTCCCGGCGGCCCGTCAGTATCTTGTGGATGTAGCTTTGGTGGCCCACGTCGAAAAGGAGCCTGTCGCGCCGGGTGTCGAATACCCGGTGTATGGCCACGGTGAGCTCCGTGACGCCAAGGTTTGAGCTCAAGTGCCCGCCGTTTTTGGCGGTGGTCTCCACCACAAATCGGCGAAGCTCCTCGCACAGCGCGGCAAGCTTCGCCTCGTCCAATGTCTTTATGTCCTCATAGGAATTTAAGCTCTCAAGTATACTCAAAAAAATGACCTCAATTATTTCTTTTTACCGAAGGGGAGAAGGGCCATGAGCTTCCCCACCATGAAAACTATCTGCGTGTCGTTATTTATGGCTATGGTCTTGCCCACGGCCTTGCCGCCGATGGTGAGGCCCGAGACTATGCCCGTGACGATAAGGGACATGACGATGCTATTGACGCCGAAATCCCGGGTGAGGTTCCCGGCGATGGTGGCGGCGGTGGCGCCGGAGATTATGCCGGATATGTCACCCACCACGTCGTTGCAGATGGAGCTTACACGCTCGGCGCGCCTTAGGAGCCTGAGCGCCTCCCGGGCGCCCCGCTCCTTGTGGGAGGCCATCGCGTGAAAGGGCGTCTCCCCGGCGCAGGTCACCGCCACGCCGACGACGTCAAATACGACGCCAAGGGCGATGAAGGCGAAGAGCAGTATAAAGGCCACGATATACCCCGCGCCGTCCAGGACCTCCGAGCTTGTCAGGGAAAAGACCACGGACATGACCACGGAGATAACGACGATCTCGATTATCCACTTGATGTTTGTTTTCTTTTTCATATATCCTTAAATAATGCTTCAAATAAAGCTTCGGAGGAATCCTCCGAAAAATGTGGCGGCGGCGGACAGGATAAATCTTGCGGCTTAGGTCGGGTAGGCTTTCCCCCGGCGTTGCCTCCCGTTGCCGTGGAGGAGGTTTCCCATTAAAGCGCCGTTCCGGCAGTCGCCAGACCGGTCACCCGATCGCCACTGAGACCGCACTGCAATCCCCCGTCCGCCCGATGGACAGCCTAGATGTTTTCCATGGCGAAGCAAAACGTCTCTTTAGCCTCTTTTGCAGGAAATATTTCAAGAGGATATCGCGTTTTGCCCTGGCCGGGGCAAAGCGCGCGTAGCTCCCCTATCCGCAAGACCCACTCAAGGCAGGCTACTCTGCACACAGCACAGGTTGAGTCAAAAAGTCTCTCCCAATAAGTCGCACCGCAATACAGGTTCAAACCCCGGGCCGTAATCAGGTCGCGTACCAAAAAGCGGAGTACGCCTGACCACAGCTCCGGGTCTCCACACCAGCAGGGTCGGGGCCGCCATGCCATTAGCGGTCGCCCTACTGATGCAGGCCGAAAAAATTCGCGCCTCCCTCCAGCACCCACCCGGAACTGGGCGTTCCAAGCA
>CANQUO010000025.1 GCA_947627085.1 uncultured Oscillospiraceae bacterium | reverse complement strand
CGTCTCATATGATCTTCTACGCGCTTCGCGCTATAAAAAGCAGACATTTTTCAAATGTCTACTTTTTAAAGAAGATCAGTATGAACACAAAACCCCCGCCGGGACCTCCGGCGGGGAGATTTTTGATAGAAGATCAATATAGGCTTACATTTGCCCTTTACTTTTCTTTTCTGCTCCTGAGATAGATATGTAAGAAGCAGGCCCCGCTTATGAGCAGGCAAATTGAGGAAACGAGATTTTCGTATCTGGCAAAGGTCTCCGCCTTCTCAAGGAAAAAGCACAGCAAAAAGCATATGCCTCCCACAAAATCGAGTATCGTCACCGCAAGATATAATTTTTTCATAATAAAACATCTCCTTCTCAACCGCCGGTTTGCCAAAGCCTCTACGCCTATATCATATCACATAAATCCCCAATTTGCAACCGCCTTATTTGGCAGGATATGAATAATATATATTTTATGGCAAAACTGCTTGCGTTTCGGATGAAAAAAGAGCTAAAATAAGAATCAGACAGAAGGCAAGACAAGGCGGACAGCAATATGCGCTTTTGGCGTTTTCAGAAGTCCGCTTCGGCGGAGGAGGAAAATTTTTTGACAAATCGTTGTTTGCCGGAGGTAAGACCCTTGAATATCAGCAATTATCAGAAGTATATTTCGGAAGAAACCATGATGGGACCAAACAGTGTAAGAATTTTAGAAGAGCTGTTCAGCCAATGCCCTTTGCAGTTTTCTCCCAATGATTTGATTCTTGATTTAGGATGTGGAAAGGGACTGACGAGTCTTGTGATCGCCAAAGAAACCGGGGCAAAGGTTTATGCAAATGACCTCTGGATAAGCGCGGATGAGAACAGGAATCGTTTTATTAAGTGGGGAATTGACAAACAGGTAATTCCCGTATGCGAAGATGCAAATGATCTTCACTTTGAGGAAAAGCAATTCAATGCCCTGTTCAGCGTAGATTCTTATCATTACTTTGCGGGAAGCAAAGGCTTTTTTGAAAACAGAATAATGCCATATATCAAAGACGGTGGGATTATCCTTATCGGTGTTCCGGGCATTAAAGATAAATTTGAAGGCCATGCTGTCCGGCTTCTTTCCCATTGGCTTGGTGAAGATTCCCATATGTTCAAAAGTCCAAAGGTTTGGAAAGAGCTAATCGGTAACAGCGATAGAATTGAGTCGGTAAGAACATGGGAAATGGATTGCTTTGACAAAGCGTGGAGCGAATGGCTTGCGGTTGATAATAAGTTTGCTAACGGTGACAGACAATACTTTGATACAATTATCAGACCATATACTTGCTTTGTTGGAATTGAGATAAAGTTAAGATAGCACGGAAATAGAGGAACACTACTTCCCGTTTTCCGGTGAATTTGCTGGCGGGAAAATTTTTATACACAACGTTATGAATATTCACTCCCTTTCACCGGTCACTTATCATCCGGCAGCTCGACGGTGATGGTCAGGCGTGGGGACTTGTATTGGGCTGAAATCGTGCCGTGCATACGCTCGATAAGGGTCCTGGCGATGGTAAGGCCCAGGCCGGTCGATTTTCGCGCGGGCTCGACTGTATAAAAGCGGTCAAATAATCTCCCCACCTGGACCTCGTTTAATTTTGACGCGGTATTCGTGAAAATAACGGCGCCATTTTCCGTTAACGTGATGTCCAGATCGCCGTCGCTGTATTTTATCGCGTTATTTAAAAGATTGGAAAACACCCGGACCAAAGCGGAGCGGTCCAGAGTCCTTACTACCTTTTTTTCTGGAATTTGTATATTCGGCTCGATATTTCGCGCCTTCAAATCGGTATAAAACGAAGCCACGCACTCCTCTAATACTCCGCCCACATTTACTGTCTCCCGCGTTGCGCTTTTTTCATCGGAAACGATGATCGAATACCGGAAAAGCTCCTCCGTCAGCTGTGTCATAAGCTCCGCCCTGTTTCGGATAACACGTATATAGCCCTCCGCTTTCCGCGCGTCCTCTTCCGCCTCAAGCAGGTCCAAATACCCGCAGATGGCCGTCAGGGGCGTGCGCAGGTCGTGGGAAATATTCGTGACCGCGGCCTTAAGCTCCATATCCCCCTGTTCATACCGTCGCCTCTTGTCCCGGAGGGTCCGGAGCTCAGTATTCACGCTGTTCGCAAGACTACGCATATACCGGTCGCGGGAGGAAATGTCGATAAGAGTGTTAGTATTTTCTGCCAATCTGTCACGGAACGCTTCTGCGATCTCACGCGCGGAACGGCGTAGGAAATAAATCTTTGTAAGAAGGACAAAGATGATGAGAAACGATATTCCGATGATGAACAGCAGCAAATGTTCCATGAAAACTCCTTATCGAATTTCTTTTTTGCGGAATAGTATCAGGCCAATGCCTGACAGGAGGAGAATGTCAAGGCAGGAATACAGCGGAAATGTTTTCAAGCGGGGGTATTTGTCGAACGGCTCAGCTTCCGGCGCGACGACCGCATGCTGATACAGACATGAAACATATTCATTCATCTGGCCGTTGGGGAGCATAGAGTCCAGGTGCGTCAGGATGCTGCGGATCGGGCCCTTTACATATTTCGGATTAGGCTTTTGTTCCGTATTGGTGATAACGGATTTATAATAAGTTACCTGGCCGTTATCGTCAATCGCAGTGGAATAGCTTCCCGTATATGTTCCCTCTTGAATCTGCTTGACCTCCTCCGGGGTCATCTGTATAATGGAACCTTCAGTTGTGGTAATAAATTCCGGCTGTCTGAGGATGGATTCCAGCTGATAGGAAAGGAGTAAGATAGCAAATATTAAAGCAAAGTTAATAATACTGCCAACGCCCTTTGCCGAGATCAGCATACTGATGACCGTAAACAGCACAGCCCAGACAACGGAGAGCAAAACAAAGCCGGTCAACGCCCAGAAAAGCACAGGTGCCGGTATTTTAGAGAGGACGTCGAAGGACAGAATGATCGCACATGGGGCCAAAAAAGCGGCGCAGGAAAGAACACCGATTCCAACACCTAAAACCAGCTTGGAGAGCATGATCGTGGTTTTCGGCGCCCCTTTAATTATCTTGTTGCGAATGGTGTTATCCATGTACTCTCTTCCCGTATTCAGAGAAATAAAAGCGGCTGAAATAACAAACAACGGCACAACGAATATATCCTCAAAGTAGCCGCCCATAGAGACAATGCCATAAAATACGCCCGAAAGGAGAGAAGCCAAAAGCGTCAGCCAAAACAGGAGGCTGTGCCGACACCGATATATTTCAGCGGATAAAAGTTTACGCATGGTCAGCACCTCCCACTAAGGATATATAATAGCTCTCCAGGCTCTCGTCCTTTTCCTGCATGGACAACACCTCGCAGTTTTCCTTTGCCAGAGCAACAGTCAACTGAGTAATATTGACCTTTGCATATACATCTGCGGTAGTGGCGGAGATGATTTTATATTCTACATTCATGGAATCCAGAGCACGCGCAAGCACAGCGGTGTTGCTCACCTCCATACGGGTGCATTTGCGGCAGGCGGCATCCAGTTCTTCGGCGCTAAGTTCTTTTACCATTCGACCGCTGTCAATGATGCCATAATGAGTAGCAAGACGGGAAAGCTCATCCAAAATATGGCTGGAAATCAGAATGGTGATTTGCTGTTCCCGGTTCAGCTTCAAAATCAACTCCCGTATTTCTACGATACCCTGCGGGTCGAGCCCATTCACAGGCTCGTCAAGAACGAGGAAATCGGGATCACCGGCCAAAGCGATTGCGATACCAAGCCGCTGTTTCATACCCAGGGAGAAGTTACCCGCTTTTTTCTTCCCCGTATTTTCCAGTCCCACCAGCTTCAGCAGTTCGGGAATACCGTTATAGGAAGGAATACCCATGAGCAGATATTGATACTTTAGATTTTCCTCCGCTGTCATGTCCATGTAGATAGCCGCTGTTTCCACCACCGCGCCCATACGGCGGCGTGATTTGATAATATCCCTACTGTCGTTACGAATACCGTACAGCGTAAAATCGCCGGAAGTCGGCTCCTGCAATCCACAGATCAGACGAATCAATGTGGTCTTTCCGGCGCCGTTTTTCCCCACAAAGCCGTAGATCGCGCCTTTCGGGACATTCATTGTGAGATTTGTCAATGCCCTGACGCCTTTATAGCTCTTTGTCAAAGCATTTGTCCTGAGAACATAGTCCATAAGGGCTTACCTCCTTGATCTGATGACGCCATCTTATCACGGAACGGTAAAGAAAGCGGTAAAGGATTCGGTAAAGAAACAGTAAAGATTTTCAGCCCAATTTGAACCCGATGCCCCAGACGGCCTCGATATAGTCCTTGTCGCTCACCTCCCGCAGTTTTTTCCTGAGATTGCTCACGTGTATTTTTAACGAGCTCTCCGTACAGTCCGGCGTGTCCTCGCTTATTTCGTCAAGAAGCCGGGATTTTGAGATGACGCGCGCGGGGTTTTGCGTGAGGACCTTCAAAATGGCGTATTCTGTCCTCGTAAGCTTCACATCGCGGCCGTTTACCGTCGCCCGATGGGTATCCGGGTCAAGCAAAAGGTCGTCATAGCATATCTTGCCCGGCGCGGCGGCGGTTTTTTCCCTTAAATGCACCGCGATTCTCGCCAGAAGCTCCTTTATCTGAAAGGGCTTTGTGATGTAGTCCACCGCGCCGCCGTAAAGCATTTGCACCTTATCGTCCACATCCACCTTCGCGCTCACCACTATCACCGGTATCTCCTTTATCCTCGGCAATATTTCCTCCCCGGAGAGGCCCGGGAGCATCAGATCGAGCAGAATAAGGTCCGGCTTTGTCTTTGACAGCACCAAAAGCGCCTCCGTCCCGGAATAGGCGTGAAAAACGCCGTACCCCTCCCCCCTCAGCGCCTCCTCAAGCATGTTCCCGATGTGTATATCGTCGTCGATTATCAGTATTTTCTTCATACGCGCACCCTCTTGCGTCTTATTCGCTTTACGGACTTATCGCCGCTTCGCGGATATAGTAATATTATATTTCGTTATCCCAAAGAAAACAAGTCGCGTATTATGAACTTTATCTACACAGAATACATAAAAAGCAGGAAACCGTTTTGCGGTTTCCTGCTTTACATCATGCGGTGGCGTTTTTGCGCTCCAGGGCGCGCTGTTGTTCGTTGAACTGGAGGGTGTAGAGCTTGTAGTAGCGGCCCTTTTTGTGGAGGAGCTCCTGGTGAGTGCCCTGCTCCTTTATGACGCCGTGGCTGAGAAGGATGATATTGTCGGAGTGCTGGATGGTGGACAGCCGGTGGGCCACTATGAGCATGGTACCGATGTTCTTCATCTTCTCCAATGAGTCCTGGATAAGTATCTCGGTCTCCGTGTCGATGTTGGCCGTGGCCTCGTCCAGGATCATCACCTCGGGCCGGTGGAGGATGGTGCGGGCGAAGGACAGGAGCTGGCGTTGGCCGGCGGAGAAGTTATTGCCCCGCTCCCGGACCACCTCGTCTAAACCGCTGTCCAGCTTATCTATGAACCGGTCGGCGTTGACGTAGCGGCAGGCCTGCCATATCTCCTCGTCGGTGAAGGACTCCTCACGCAGGACTATATTCGACCGGATCGTGCCGGAGAAGAGGAACACGTCCTGGAGCATCTGTCCGAAGTGGCGGCGAAGGGAGGCTATTTTGATGTGCTTTATGTCGATGCCGTCAATGAGTATCTGACCCTTTTGAATGTCGTAATTTCGGCATATGAGCGAAAGTATGGTGGTCTTGCCCGAGCCCGTGGAGCCCACGAAGGCCACGGTCTCCTTTGGCTTTACGTGGAAGCTCACGCCCTTGAGCACCCACTCGCCGGGGATGTAGGAAAACCACACGTCACGAAACTCGATCTCACCCTCGATGTGGTCAAGCTCAATGGCATCGGGCTCGTCCACAAGCTCCGGCTCCATGTCGAAGATGGAGAATATCTTCTCGGCGGAGGCGAAGGCGGACTGGAGCTGGTTAAACTGCTCGGCAAGGGTCTGGATGGGGTTGAAGAACTTTGAGATGAACATGTAAAAGCTGACAAGCGTCTCGCTCTCGATGGTCTGACCCATGAAGCTGGTCTCCCTGATGTACCCCCGTCCGCAGAGATATAGAAGGCACAGCACGGAGCTTATGTAGAGCATATAGACCATGGGCCGGAAGATGCCGAATACGAACATCTGCTGGCGCTTGGCCTTTTTAAGGCCCTCGGACTTTTGAAGGAACTCCTCCATCTTGACCTGCTCCCGGTTGAATATCTGGGTTATCTTGATGCCCGAGAGGTTTTCGGACAGGTAGGTGTTTATGTCCGTGGTCCTGTCCTTCACCGTGCGGAACACACGCCGGGTAAAGGTGCGGAATATGACGGTGAAGAGCACCAGGAAGGGGATAAAGCAAAGTATCATCAGCGTGAGCTCATAGTTTAAAAGGAGCATCGCGCCCAATACGCCAACGATCACGAATACGTTACGGAGCATGTTCACAAGAATATTTGTGAACATCATGGATATGGCGTTTGTGTCGTTGGTGACGCGGGTCACAAGCTTGCCCACGGGAATCTGATTGAGCTGGTTGTGGCTCAGGCTCTCGATATGGGTAAAGAGGTCCTGGCGCAGGGCGGAGAGTATCTTCTGCCCGGTCTTTTGCAGGACTATGGACTGGAAGTAGTTGCTTATGAGGGAGACTATGAGTATCGAGGCGTAGACGGCCACACGGATAAAGAGGTCCCGGAGCTCAAAGTCGTCCTTTATCACCCGCTCGATGTCGCCCACCAAAAGCGGCGAGAGGATATCGTAGGCGGTGGCTACGAGCATCATGAACAGCACCGCCGCGAAGCTCCCAAGGTATGGCTTGGCATACGGGAGCATACGGGCCATTATCTCGCTGTCGGGCATGTTGCGGTCGAAGGTCACGGCGGCCTTCTTTTTCTTAAGTACGATATAGGCGGCCACGAAGATCACGGTAAATACGCCGATGATGGCGCCGACTATGATAAGCGGGGAAAACTCACCCATTGCGCTCGCCTCCCTCCTCCTCCAGCTTCTGGAGGTCCACCATGTGCTTATACTCCGGGCACGTGTCGTAAAGCACGCTGTGGGGGCCCATGGCCACAAGGCGTCCGTCCTCAAGGTATATTATCCTGTCCATCCTCTCGATGGTGGATATCCTGTGGGCTATGAGTATCGTGGTCCTGCCCTTCCTGGTCTTTCCAAGGTTTTCAAGTATGGTTTTCTCCGTGCCCGTGTCCACGGCGGATACGGAGTCGTCAAGTATGAGTATTGGCGCGTCCTTCATAAGGGCCCGGGCTATGGATATGCGCTGCTTCTGGCCGCCGGAGACGGTGACGCCCCGCTCTCCCATGACGGTGTCGTAGCCATCGGAGAACTCCATTATGTTGTCGTCCACGTCGGAGAGCACCGCCGCGGCCTTGACCCTGGCCATATCGGGCGCGCCGGGGGTGAAGGCGATGTTCCGGGCGATGGTGTCGGAGAAGAGGAAGTTATCCTGTGGCACGTAGGCGCAGGCGGCCCGCACGTCGTGTATCCTCACGTCGTTCACGTCGTGGCCGTCGATGAACACCGTGCCGTCAGGCACGTTGTAGGTGCGCAGTATGAGGTCCACCAGGGTGGTTTTCCCCGCTCCCGTGCGGCCCACAAGGCCGATGTTCTCACCGGCGTTTATTTTGAAGGACAGGTCCTTCAGCACGTCGTACTCCCCGTCGGGGTAGCGGAAGGTGAGATTTTTAAACTCTATATCCCCCCGGACGTCCGAAAGCTCCTCCACGCCCTCCCTGTCAACCACGTCCTGCTTGGCGTCCAGAAGCTCGCTTATGCGCTTTAAGGACGCCTTGCCCCGGCTCGTCATGTCGATGAGCTCCGATACCGCCATTATGGGCCAGACGATGGTGGTGAAGTAGCCGATGTACTCGACCAGCTGTCCGGCGTTGAACACGCCCTCGTGGACAAGATATCCGCCGTAGCCCAGCACCACGCATATGACCGACTCCACAAAGAGAGTCACTAAAATGTGCAGAAGCACCGAGGCCCTGGTAAAGTCCACGTTCGCCTTCTCGTTTTCCAGATTGAGCTTTTTGAAGGCCCAGAGCTCCTTGGCCTCCTTGACAAAGGCCTTTATGACGGCGATGCCGGAGAAGGACTCCTGAGAGAAGTCGGAGAGCTTGGAAAAGGCCTCCTGACGGATATCCCACTTCTTCTCCATGTAGCGGCCCACGGTCATGCTTATGGCGAAGAGAAACGCCATGGGGATAAGGGCCAGGAGCGTGAGCTTTAAGTCCATACCGAACATGCGGCCCATTGACATGACGCCCAGCATCAAGGCGTCGGCCAGCATGAGAAGGCCGGAGCCGTAGCAGTCCTGCACCGTGTCCAGGTCGTTGGTGAAGAGACTCATCATGTTGCCCACCTTGTTCACCTGATAAAACTGCTGGCTCAGATCCTTGCAGTGGTCAAACATGGCGTTGCGGATGTCGGTCTCCACCCATATGGCCGAGCCGAAGAAGCACACGCGCCACAAAAACCGGCCAAAGACCATGGAGATCACCACCACGATCATTGGAAGGCAAATCTCGTTTAAAAGAAACGGCATGTCGAATTTCATCTGTACGTTGTCCACCGTGACAAAGCCGTCGTTCATGCCGTTGACCACCATCTGGTAGAGCCTTGGCACCACTAACTGCATATAGTCCACCAGCGCCAGGGCCACAAGGCCCAGCAGAAGCACCGGGCCGTATTTTAAATAATATTTGTTTATGTATTTTCCGAAAATCATGTTCCGCTCCTATTTCACCGTTGAAAAAAGCCGATTTGACCCGCGAGCACACATTATAGCATACCGTTTTTCGTTTTGCCACTATATTTTGAAAATAATCATTGCGTTTCTTGCGATTATTTTCGGAAAACCCAACTTTTCACTCAAAAAACGGAAAATCCGGGGCGCGGGCCCCGGATTTTCCATATTTGTTTATTTAAGCGGCACGGTCCGGTCACTTTCTCACGATAAATCCGATATCCCGGGCGGCGGCTCCGGAGGGCAGAGCGCTGTTGTAGTCAAGGCCCGTCACGGTATAGCCCCCGGCGCTTTTTGAAAAATTCCCGTTCCAGCTGTTGACGATCTCGCCCTCCACTGGTATGTCCACGCTCCAGCTTTCGGCGTCGCCGCCGGTATTTTTCACCGTCAGGGAATACTGGCGGTATTCGCCGTCTCCCCCCTGCCAGGAATTGACCATCTCCAACGTCCACTCAAATCGGCCCTCATCACCGGAGGGCGGGGTTTGGGAGCCCGGCGCGGTCTCGGGCGGTGTGGTCTCGGGCGGCGCCGTCTCTGTCGGAGCGACCGCCGGCTTGTCCGGGGTTTGAGCCTCCGACGGCGTGCCGGATAGGATTTTTAAAAGCCATCTGCCCGTGTCCGTAAGGTCTGAGGAGGAAAAGCCGGAGGTTTTCTGACAGGAGCTTGCGATGGCCGAGGCGCTCTCGGCCTTGTTGGAGAGGCTCCACATCACGTAGCTGACACCGAGCTCGTCCATGGCCTTTACCCATTTATCGGCCTCGGCGGTGTCGACAGCGCCGTTGCCCGAGGCGTCGCAGATGCCAAACTCGCTGACGAAGATGGGCAGTCCGTCGCCGGCGGCCCGCTCCATCCGCTCCCGGAGCTCACCCTTATGTGTGGCGGCGTAAAAATGCAGAGTGTACATTATGTTGTCATACCCCGTTATGGGGTCCCGGGCGGCCAGGTCCACCCGCTGGCACCACTGTGGCGTGCCCACCAGGATGACGGCGTCGGGGTCGTTTTGGCGTATGACGGGGATGAGCCTTTCGGCGTAGCGCTTTACGTCCTCCCAACCGGTGGAGCCGTTGGGCTCGTTGCAAATTTCATAAAGGACGTTGTCCATTTTTCCAAGCTCCCGGCTGACGCGGCCGAAAAACTCAGCGGCGTCATCGGCGTGGGTGTTGGGGTCGCTGTCGGAGAGTATGTGCCAGTCGATTATGACGTACATGTCGCTGTCCTTGGCCCAGCGCGCCCCGTCCGTGACCAGCTTATATAGCGCCTCCCTGTCCCCGCCGGAGCAGTAGCCGCCGTACTCGGCGGTGTACATGGCAAGGCGCACGGCGTTGACGCCCCAGTCCTCCGAGAGTTCGTGAAAGAGTCTGGAGTTTACATAATCCGGGTACCAGGCCAGACCGTGGGTGCTTATCCCCCGAAGCTGTACCTTTTTGCCGTCACTGCCCACAAGGTCCGTGCCCGAGACTCTCAGGGCCCCGGCGTTGGAGGGGCGGGCGGCGCCGGTCCGCTCCCCGGGGTCGGCCGGGGGTATGTCCGCCGGGGCGGAGCTGTCCGGCGCGGCGGAGCCTGGGGCCGTACTCGACGGGTCCGTGCCTTCGGGGGCCGTATTTCCAGTGCTCCCCTGCTCCGTGCCGGGCGCCTGGCTTTCGGGCGCCGTGCCCTCGGGCTCTGTCTCCTCGGGGACCGTACTCTCCGGCTCGGAATTTGCGTCAACGCCGGAGGGGGCGGAAAATCCGGCGCTTTCAGTCGGCCCGTCGGATGGGCCGGACGCTCCGTCCGGCGGCGCGGGCCCATTTCGCGCGCAACCCGCGATGAGCAGGAGCAAGGTCACGCACATCGCGGGCAAAAAAGCGACTTTTTTCATAACTTATCCGCAGATGAAATCCACAAGCTCGTCCGCGCTCTGGGTGTATTCATAGCCCCGGGGCAGCTCCATATCCAGCTCCCCTGTGACCTCGCGGACGATGTTCACTATATCCCCGGGCTCCAGCTCCAGCCCGGCAAAGCTGTCCGAGGGCCCCACCGAGTCCAAGTCCCTGTACCCGGCTATCGCTTCGAGCATCAAATCAAGCAGTTCCTCTCTGTCCATTGCCATACCTCCCCGCGCTCCCGCGTGTTTTCAGGAAAATTTTTCTTTCCACGTCCCCATTATATAACCGCCGGCGGCGTATGTAAAGGGGCAAATGAAATTTTCAGGCGTTGGACTTGCCGGTCACGCGCTCGACCGTGAGCTCCCACATGGAAAGGTCCGCGAATTCAGCGTCGATGTACTTCTGTCGGTGCTCCTCATTATCGGCGGGGTTATACTTTTCGGCCAGAAGCTCCACGGCGGAGCGCAGTTCCGCGTCGCTGTCGAGCCTTCTTATGTGCCCGAAGGCGATAGCGCTCCGGTATTTCGTGGTGTACTCCTCCGGCCGGACGCGGTCCATGTCCACCACGCAGAAGGACGCCTTTGGGCAGCGCTCAATGGCGTCGGCCTTGTGGCCGGTCTTAGCGCCGTGGAAGTATATTTTCCCCTTGTCATATACAAAGCTCAGCGGCACGGCGTAGGGGTAGCCGCCGTCGCCCAACAGCGCCAGCACGCCGGAGGAGGCGGTTTTGAGTATTTCCTCGCACTTATCCGCCGTCAGCTCCCTTTTTCCCCGGCGCATTTTCCGGGATATGAGCTTCATGAAATCCTCCGCCGCCATAAGCGTCTCGCGGTCGGACTTGTGTGTCAGGGCCGGCAGGGCCTTATCGAAGGCCAGCCACTCTATGGACGCCACTTCCTCCTCCTGGGCCGTGACGGTCATGCCGTCGGCCCGGGCCAGGAAAAAGACCACGTCCTTTACGCAATCTACATATGGCGAATACTGTATTGTCCTGCGAAAGCCGTCAATAAATCCCACCTTAAGGCCGGTCTCCTCAAGTATCTCCCGGGCCGCCGTCTCGCGCTCGGTCTCCCGCCCCTCCACGTGGCCCTTGCAGATAGAGGTGTGGCCCTTTTGCATGTGCTCGACGAGGTACAGCCTCTCGCCGTCCGCCTCGGCAAACACCACGGCCCCACAGCTTTTTTCCCTTATCATAAGCTACCTCCGCTTATCCGAATTTTTCAAGCAGCCTGACGCATTCCTCAAGGCCCTCCCGGTCCGCGTCGGTAAAATATCCCGTCTCCACGCTGTCCATGTCGAGAACGCCCCAGGTAGAGCCGTCCGGGCGTCTCAGGGGTATGACTATCTCGGAGTGGGTGTTGCAGTCGCAGGCGATGTGGCCGGAAAAGCACTCCACGTCCTCCACCACCTGGGCCCGGTCCTCCCGCCAGGCCGTGCCGCACACGCCGGCGCCGTAGGCTATCCTCGTCACCGCCGGCCTACCCTGAAAGGGGCCCAGGACCAGCTCGTTATTCCGGACGAGGTAAAACCCCGCCCAGTTGGCCTTGGGGAAGGCTATGGAAAGCACGGAGGAAAAATTGGCCAACGCCGCCGTTTCGTCCGTCTCCTCCCCGGCGTATAGCCCCAGCTGGTCGCGGAGGGTCTTATAAAATTCTCCCCGGTCCTTTGGGTATTCAATGTCGATATACATGATTTTTCCTTTCAAAAGCGGCGCGTGGTCACACGCGCTTCAGACTGTCGGCAAACAATATTTTCGCAAGGAAACACGCCTTGCGAAAAGCCCTTTTTTTAACAATTTTCGCGGCGGCATGTACGTCGTGAAAATTACCTTTTGTTTTGCGCAGTGCCGCCTTCGGCGGCGCGCAGCAAAACAGCAGGAAAAAGTCATGAATAGGCCCGCAGGCCTTTTCGTGACTTTTTCCGCACGTTCCCCTTGTCGGACAAAGGCCCCTGGGCCTTTGCCCGACAGTCTTAAGCGCGTGGGGATACCACGCGCTTAAGATAATCAGAACATGTCGTCCAGGTTCATGAAATCCACATACCAGGAGCCGCCTATCTTGACCACGGGCACGTCGATGGTCTCGGTCTCCTTCTCGTCCATGAATTCCATAGACACCTCGACCTCCACGGTCTTGCCGTCCTTGACCTTCACGTCGTATTCGGCGTAGTCGTCTTTGAGCCTGTCAAGGTCGTCCCGGTCCATGTCCTCCACTTCGGCGTGGCCCACTTTGAGCTTCGCGAGCTTCAGGATTCCCGTGTAGGACTCAAGCTCCTCAAGTCCGCCGGCCAGCATATCCCGGGCCTCGCTCTTGGAGATGTCCCGCTCCTTCGCAAGACCCTTCAAAAGCTCGTCGGGGACCATGTCGACAAGCTTGCTTATCTTGCCGTCAAACATCGTCTCCACAAAATCCACGGCCGCGCTCTTGGCGCTGGAGCTCCCGCCCCCGCCGAGGAGCACCACCAAAAGCACCACCGCCGCGACCACTGCCACGGCTCCGGCGATAACGGCGATGCCTATCGCCCTGTTCTTTTTGGCTGACTGATTCCCGCCGGCGGCGGGCGCCGGGTTCAGGGGCGCTCCGCAGTTTCCGCAGTGGGCCGCCCCGTCAGGGTTTTGCGCTCCGCAATTTCCGCAATACATGTCTCTTCCTCCTGAAATTTTATTTTCCCACGCCGGCTATCCGGCAGGCAATATCGTCCAACGAGGTGTAGTCGGCGTACCAGAGTATGCCGAGCTTCACCATAGTCACCGGCACATCGGCGGTGGTATCCCCGTTCGTCACCGCCACGTCCACCGTGACGGCCCCGGAGGGCTCAAGGCCGATCTGGGCGTAGAGGTCCAATATCGCCTCCAGCTCCCTCCCGGCAAGCTCCCGGGCGTCCCCGGCCTTCGCCTTCGGCTTCCCCACGGGCCCGTAATCGCTGACGGCCGCGCCGAGGCGCCGGGCGATCGCCTTTTTCGCCTCGTCCTCACCTGTTCCGGCCTCCAGCGCCGCCTGGGCGAGGACCTTGTCGGGAAGCAGGCTCACGGCGGCCTCGCCGTCGCCGTCTATAAGGGCTCTCGTCAGCTTCTCGGCCCTCAGCGTCACGGTGCCGGTGAAGATGAATATAACAAGGGCCGCGATCGCCGCTCCCACAATGGCGGAGAGGGCTATGATCAGCTCTTTCCGCCGCCCGCCGGGCGGCCGTTTTTCCCGCGTCTCGCTCCCCGCCGGCTCCCCGGCGGGCATATCGCCCGGGGCCGCGGTGCTTACCCGGCCCCCGGCCCCCGGCGTCTTTACACTGTCGTTCCCGCTTTCAGTCACTTTTGTACCTCCGGCGCCGCTCAGCCAAGGTGGGCGCCGCAGTTGGTGCAGAAGTTGGAGCCCTCAGTCACCGGCTCGCCACAGCCGGGGCATACGGCGGGCTCCTCGGGGGCCTTTTCGGCCTCGGGTGCCTCGGAAACGCTCTCGGCCGGGCCCTGCGCGGGCTTCTGAGGCGCGGGAGCGCCGCAATTTGTGCAGAATTTGTTCCCCTCGGCGATCATACTGTGGCAGTTGGGGCACTCGATGCCGGAGACGGTAGTCTGGACGGGCCGGGGCGGCTGCTGTCTTGCGCCGCAGGCGTTGCAGAAGGCCGCGCCGTTTGGCACGTCGGCTCCGCAGTTGGGGCACTTGCCTATGCCGCGAAGCTCCTTTATCCTGTCCTCATAGCGGGCTATCTCGGCATAGAGCTTGTTTATGTTGTTGATCCTCTCGGGCTCCTCGTTCATGGGGTCGTCCCTGTGCCTTTTGTAATAGGACTCGCCGATGGCCGCGGTGTAACCGGCGATGTGCTTTTTGTCCTCGGCGATGGCGCTGTTGAGCCGGGATATCTCAGCCATGTTCTTCGTGGACTGGGATATGCCCTGACCGGCGTCGGATATCTTTTTGCCAAGCTGTTCAAAAAAAGCCATAATGACCCTCCGTTTTGACTTACGTCATTTTTGGGAAAACCTCATATTTTCCCGTATTTTACATTATAACTTTACCACAAAACTCCCCTGATTTCAATAGCGCTCTACAATTTTTCTCATTTTTCCCCTGTCCCGTTTATTTATTTTCCGGGCTATTGTGGGAATAATTTGACAATTTGTCCCCGGTGTGATAAAATTTTCTTAAAAATCCATGCTTTTTGAAGGGAAGGCGGAGTGCTTGGACCGGCTTGTCAGGACTGCCATGCTGTTGGGGAGCGACAATATAAAAAGGCTTCGCTCGTCCCGCGTGGCCGTGTTCGGCCTCGGCGGCGTGGGCGGATACGCGGCTGAGGCCCTGGCCCGCTCGGGGATCGGGGCGCTGGACCTTATAGATCACGACGTCTTTTCCGTAAGCAACCTAAACCGCCAGCTCCACGCTCTGCGCTCCACCGTCGGCATGTACAAGGCGGACGCCGCCGCCGCGAGAGTCCGGGACATTGACCCGGAGATAAGGGTCAACGCCATAAAGCTCTTTTTCACCCCGGATACGTCGGATAAGATCGACTTTTCCGTCTATGACTACGTGCTGGACGCCATAGACACCGTGTCGGGGAAGCTGGAGCTCGTAACTAAGGCCTACGCCGCCGGGACGCCGGTAATATCCGCCATGGGGTGCGGCAACAAGCTTGACCCCACGAAATTGGAGGTGACGGACATATTCGATACCTCCTTCGACCCCCTGGCCCGGATAATGCGAAAGGAGCTTCGCCGCCGGGGCGTGAATAAGCTGACGGTGGTCTATTCCCGGGAGCCGGCGCTGAGGCCCCAGGGCCCCGAAGCGGACGCCGCCGTCGCGGAAAATCCGGGCAGGCGTGACGTGCCGGGGAGCACCGCCTTCGTCCCCGCCGCCGCCGGGCTCATAATGGCCGCCCAGGCCGTGAAAACGATACTCGGGGAAAATTTCCCGACGGCTCAATAAAAATTTTCCTGTCACGGGAACTTTTCATATGTATATGTTGTCATAACCTCGGATACCCCAATATGTTGGGCAAATCATCCGAAAGGAATATATACATATGAAAAAGCTTATCGCGATTTTACTCGCCCTGGCTCTGACCTTCGCGCTGGTCGCCTGCGGCGGCAAAACGAGCGGGGCCTCTGAGCCCTCCGAATCCGATACGCCCAGCGAAACAAGCGCTCCCACCGAGAGCGGCA
>CANQUO010000024.1 GCA_947627085.1 uncultured Oscillospiraceae bacterium | reverse complement strand
AGGACTGCGCCCGCAGGCGCGTTTCGGAGCGCAACCGCCCCGGAGGGGCGGCTCTTAGCGCGGAGATGAGCGATGCCTGCGCCTAAGGGCGAATACTTGGAGCCCGAGGTAAAGCGGCATCAGCGACGACGACGCGAAAAAGTCCGTCGCGAATGTCTTGTTTTAATTGGGTATTAGTATTACGCCCGGGCAATAACCGTTTATCGGTCAGGCGTCGGACTGGGCGATGGGCTCATGGCGCTGGATGGTTGTGCCGGAGCTTGAGACGCCGGGAGCGGCCTTCATGAGAAGAAGGCCGAGTATGTCTAAGACAATGATCGAGGCGAGAATTATGGCCACAATCTTCCAAAGGCGACGGGCCCGGCGGTTTTTGACGGCCAACTGTTCGCATATTTTGGCAAGCTCCGCCGCCACCTCGTCAGCGGTGGAGATGTCGCCGAGGTCCCCTCCAAGCAGGGCGGCGACAGGCACATTGAAGATGTCCGCCAGCCTCATGAGCATATCGGCGTCCGGGACGGACAGGCCCTTTTCCCACTTGGACACGGTCTGGCGCACCACGTGCAGGCGCGAGGCCAGCTCCTCCTGGGACCAGCCGTTGCGGGTACGGAGGGTTTTCAGGTTTTCGCTGAGCATGTCTTATCACTCCTTTTTAAGTATGGCGCAAGCATACCACGAAGGGGCAAAAATGGCAAGCAACGGAAAGTAACATGGCGCAACGGGAGCTGCATAGCGCTTCACGGGAGAGAACGGGGAAGGGCGTGTGACGGCTTAGCCATTTCCTGTTAAAATGCTGAAGGAATCCGCGTATTGGCTGAAAACATCTTCGACAAATGAAACGTCATTTTCACGCAAATTTTCCATGCATATTTCCGTGCCGTAATGTTCGCTGTAAAAATCACATAATTCATTTTTGACGTTGATCGTAAAATATTTTGTCATCGCGTGATATCCGCTCCTGGTTGTGGGCTCCTCGTCCATCAATTCACGTAGAAATGCGTCGGTCACCGTTCCGCGAATCGAGACTTCGGTGCGCTCAGCCGTGGGTTTTCCGTATCGGGACGCCGCCTTGATCTCCTCGGTCTCCTCCTTCCAGCATCGAATCTCCAGCTCATCCCCAACCCTGACAAAATGCCGCACAAGCTCCTTCTACCACGAGGACGAAACTGTGTTATCTATCATGTCTACTGAAATGGAACTCATAAATAACTCCTCCTTCGGAAATGTTGGTCACGCATCCGCACAGACCGTTATGATCGGTGGAGTATGTGAAATCACGTCTATCACATGGTTTTGCGTGTAAATGCCGTAGTGCGTCCACTTGCCGGGGTAAAAGGAACCGTCGCTAAACTGCCCGACAAAGGTGACGCTACTCAGATAGGAGAGCAATTTTGATTTTTCAAATGTGATGAGATACCGCCCGTGACAGATCTCCTCATGATCATCAAACGAGCAGTAGGACTCGTTCCTGACTTGGTAAAGGATGTAGTCCTGAAAGCATATTTCATATTGCCGCCGTTCGTCGATCTCAATCGGCCGGGTCTTTGCCAGAATTTCTTGTAAAGACTTCTTGGTGGCTTCGTCGGTATCTGAAAACTCAGGGATATTGGCTCCCGATTCCCCTACCTCCGCCGCGGCGATCACAAGGCGGAGCTCCTCCCGCAGCCCGTCCGACAGTGATATCAAAAATGGCGCGTGGTCGCCAATGATCAAGTCAAGCTCTTCAAAGACCATGTTTTATGCCTCTTTCTTTTTCTGATTTTTTGGCGGGATGCCGCCCGGAGCGGAATTTTCAGCCCCTCCCTCTGGGAGGGGGCAGGGGGTGGGGCGAGGAGATTCGGCCTACCCTGGCCGGCGCTTTGCGCGGCCACCCCTCCCGGAGGGAGGGGCTTTTTTCGCCTGCGGGCGGGACGGGGGGCGGGCGGGTTTGGAACCCGCCCCTACGAGGTGACCGGGAAATCTCCCATATATAGTCGTAGGGGAGGGTTCTAAACCCTCCCGCATCAAATACGCGCCGTAAGGCGCAACCTTTTTCGGGGGCGAGGGGCTACTTTGTCAGTTTCCGGCCCATGAATTTTGGGGTTATGTAAAATAGATAGATAGATATTTACCGCACCTTTCGAATCTATATAATTGAATGATACACCGGGGATGGGCAAAGCGCAAGGGGAAAGGCTTACATTACCACGTATTTCGGGGGATTTTGAGGCGATAAGTTCGTCATTGCGGCGGTTGACTTTTGGGGAGTTAAATGGTATTCTATGAAACTGGAGTATTATATTGATATTGGAGCAATGCTTTATGTGGTCAAGCGGAAGATGGAAGGACTATGAGCTCATCGACTGCTCAAAAGGCGAGAGGCTGGAGCGGTGGGGGGAGCAGATACTTATAAGGCCGGACCCCCAGGTCATATGGGACACGCCCAGGCGGGACATAAGGTGGCGTCAGGCGGACGCCAGGTACAGTAGGTCCTCCACCGGAGGCGGGGCCTGGGACAAAAAGGACGTGCCCCAGAGCTGGCAGGTGCGCTACGGGGAGCTTATATTCAACGTAAAGCCCATGAATTTCAAGCACACGGGGCTCTTCCCGGAGCAGGCCACAAACTGGGACTGGGCCATGGAGAAGATAAAAAAGGCGGGAAGGCCGGTATCGGTGCTGAACCTCTTCGCGTACACCGGGGCAGCCACGGTGGCGGCCCTCAGCGCGGGGGCCAGCGTGTGCCACGTGGACGCGGCAAAGGGAATGGTGGCCTGGGCAAAGGAGAACGCCGCAAGCTCCAATGTGGCCGATAAAAGCGTGCGGTGGATTGTCGACGACTGCGCCAAATTCGTGGAGCGGGAGATACGCCGGGGACACAAATACGACGCCATAATCATGGACCCGCCAAGCTACGGCCGGGGGCCGGGGGGCGAGGTGTGGAAGCTGGAGACGAATCTTATGCCCTTCGTGAGGCTGTGCGCCGGGGTGCTGTCGGACGAGCCCCTTTTTGTGCTCATAAATTCCTACACCACCGGCCTGTCCGCCTCCACCATCGGGTATGTGGCCCAGACAGCCTTCGCGGGACGCGGCGGACACGCCGAGAGCCGGGAGCTGGGCCTTCCCGTGACGGCCACGGGCCTCAGCCTCCCCTGCGGGGCGGCGTGCAGGATGGAGTTTTGAAAATTACGGCATAAATGTATTTTTTGGAGCGAAATATGGACGAGACGGCGATAAAAATTGAAAATCTGACATTTTTCTATAATACTGACGACGAGGAGACGGCGCCGGAGGACGTGCTGGCGGGTGTGAGCCTCACGATAGAAAAGGGCTCCTTCGTGGCGGTGCTGGGGCACAACGGGTCGGGGAAGTCCACGCTGGCGAGGCACTTAAACGCGCTCTTACTGCCCAAGGGCGGGAGCGTTTGTGTGTTCGGCATGGACACCAAGGACGAGGAGCTGACGCTGGAGATAAGGCGGCGGGTGGGGATGGTTTTCCAGAACCCGGACAACCAGATAGTGTCCAACGTGGTCGAGGAGGACGTGGCCTTCGCGCCGGAAAATCTGGGCGTGCCCTCGGAGGAGATAAGAAAACGGGTGGACGAGGCCCTCAAGATGGTGGGGATGTACGAGTTCCGGGACCACGCCCCGCATCTGCTGTCAGGAGGGCAGAAGCAGCGGGTGGCCATCGCCGGGGTGCTGGCCATGAGGCCGAAGTGCGTTGTTTTCGACGAGCCCACGGCAATGCTGGACCCCAAGGGACGGCGGGACGTGATGGACATAATAGATAAGCTCAGGCGCGAGTACGGCTCCACGGTCATACTCATAACCCACCACATGGACGAGGCTGCCAGGGCCGACAGGGTGGTGGTCATGTCCGACGGGAAGGTGGTCATGGACGGGCCTCCGAGGCAGGTCTTTACCCACGTGGAGGAGCTGGACGAGTTGGGACTGGCGGTGCCGGGGACGGTGCGGCTCATGTGGGAGCTTAGGAAAAACGGGATGGACGTGCCGCTGGCGGCGCTGAACGCGCAGGAGTGCGCGGAGGCGGTGGCGGAGTATTTTGGGAAGTAGGGGCCGATGCCCACATCGGCCCGACGCGGTCAACCCCTCCCGGAGGGAGGGGCTGAACCTCTCCTGCCGCTTTGCGGCTGTCCTCCCCTTTAGCAAGGGGAGGCTGAGGAATAAGGTTGCGGCCTGCGGGCCGCGGATTGGAATCGGGAGGGTTTAGAACCCTCCCCTACGGAAAAGATTTTAGATTTGCGAAAATCCGAAAACCCCTTGTAGGGGCGGGTTCTAAACCCGCCCGTTCTGCGGGAAACGGGACGGGGGCTCTAATCCCCCTGACCCACTTTTCCAAAAATGGGGGTGATTCGGCCCACCCTGGCCGACGCTGCGCGCGGCCACCCCTCCCGGAGGGAGGGGCAGAAAGGTAAGTAATTTTATTAAGCGGGAGGTATCCGCAAGCGGCGGAATCTCACCGGGAAGGGTTTGGAATGAACGAAGGAATTTTGAAAACCGAAAAGCTGACGCATGTGTACTCGCCGGGGACGCCGTTTGAGATGGTGGCGGTGAGGGATGTGGATATTGAGATAAGAAAGGGCGAGGTGCTGGGGATAATCGGCCACACGGGGTCGGGGAAGTCCACGCTCATACAGCACTTGAACGCCTTGGTGAAGCCCAGCTCCGGGAGGGTGCTTTTAGAGGGGCGGGACATAAATGAATCCAAGGAGTCCATAAAGGAGGCAAGGGCCAAGGTGGGGCTGGTGTTCCAGTACCCGGAGTATCAGCTCTTTGAGGAGACGGTATACAAGGACATAGCCTTCGGGCCGAAGAATATGAAGCTTCCGGAGGACGAGATAGACAGGCGTGTCCGGGAGGCGGCAAGATTCGTGGGCGTGGAGGAGCTTTTGGACAGGTCCCCCTTCGACCTCTCCGGCGGGCAGAAGCGCAGAGCGGCCATCGCCGGGGTCATAGCCATGATGCCGGAGGTGCTGGTCCTTGACGAGCCCATGGCGGGGCTTGACCCACAGGGGCGTGAGGAGATAATGGGGAACATACTCTCCTACCACGAGGAGACCGGGGCGGCAATAGTCATCGTGACCCACTCAATGGAGGAAGCCGCGCGGTATACGGACAGGATGATAGTTTTAAACCACGGCAGTGTGGCTATGGAGGGCACGCCGGAGGAGGTTTTCTCCCGGGGGGAGGAGCTAAGGCGCATCGGCCTTGCCACGCCGGTGATGACCGATGTCGCGGATAAGCTCCGGGCTCTTGGCGTGGAGGTACCCGGGACGGTGTACACGGTGGAGCAGATGGTCACGGCCCTCACGGCCCTGGAGAGGGGGCGGCGGGGTGCTTAAGGATATAACTTTAGGCCAGTTTTTTCCCGGAAACACCGTGGTGCACAGGCTGGACCCCAGGACGAAGATATTGCTTGTGATAATTTATATCGCGGCGCTTTTCGTGGCGAAGAGCTGGATATCCTACGCGTGCGTGCTGGTGTTTTTGATATTCGCCATCACCATATCGAAGATAAAGCTGAAGGTCATGCTCAAGGGCATGAAGCCCCTTATATTCATCATCGTTTTAACGGCGGCGCTCAACCTTTTCTACGGCTCCGGGGAGCCGCTGGTGGAGTTCTGGATATTCAAAATAACCAGGGACGGCATCACGAGGGCCATCTTCATGTCCGCAAGGATAATCATGCTGGTGATGGGGACCTTTATGCTGACCTACACGACCTCGCCCATAATGCTGACCTACGGACTGGAGCTTTTGCTGGGGCCCCTCAAAAAGCTGAAGGTGCCGGTCCACGAGCTGGCCATGGTCATGAGCATGGCGCTGAGGCTCATTCCGACACTCATTGAGGAGACGGACAAGATAATGTCCGCCCAGAAGGCCAGAGGCGCCCAGTTCGACACGGGGAACCTCATTGAAAAGGCCAAGGCGATGCTGCCCATACTGGTGCCCCTTTTCATATCCTCCTTCCGCAGGGCAGACGAGCTTGCCACGGCAATGGAGGCAAGATGCTACCACGGGGGTGAGGGCAGGACCAGGCTCAACGTGCTGAAATTCGCCGTCCGTGACTACGGCGCGCTCTCTGTCGGCGTGGCGGTGCTGGCGGGTGTGGCGGTGCTGGCGGGGTTCGGGCTTTAAAAAGGAGTGTTCTTTTGAGAAATATAGCGCTGAGACTGCGGTATGACGGCACGGCCTACCACGGCTGGCAGGTGCAGAAAAACGACGTGACGGTGGCCGAGACGGTGGAGAACGCCATATTCAAGCTCACCGGGGAGCGGGTCCGGGTCACGGGGTGCGGCCGGACGGACGCCGGGGTCCACGCCCTTCGGTACTGCGCGAATTTTAAAACGGAGTGCTCCATACCGGTGGAAAAGATGCCCCTGGCGCTCAACTCCAGGCTCCCGGAGGACATAGCCTGCGTGGCGGCCACGGAGGCGGCGGAGGACTTCAACGCCATACTCTCCTGCGTCAAGAAGGAGTACACGTACAGGATAATCAATACACGGATACCGGACCCGTTTGAAAATATGAGGGCCTGGTTCTACCCGGCGCCGCTCAATGCCGATATAATGAAAAGGGCGGCGGCGCAATTTGTGGGGACCCATGATTTTGCCGCGGTGAGGTCCGTGGGGACCGAGACCAGGACCACGGTGCGCACGGTCTACTGGTGTGAGGTCGAGAGGCGCGGGGAGCTTATTGAGGTCCGGGTGTGCGCCGACGGGTTTTTGTACAACATGGTGAGGGCCATAGTGGGGACGATAGTCTACTGCTCCGAGGGGAAGCTTAAGCCCGAGGACATACCGGGACTTTTGGACACGCGGGACAGGCGGCTCACCGGGCCCACCGCGCCGCCCCAGGGGCTCTACTTGAGCCGTGTATGGTACGACGGGCCGGTGGGAGAGATGATGGAGCGGTGATAGGTGTTTTTGAGCTTTTTCTGAGATTTTTTCGCTAATATTTGCAAATAGTTAATGATTGTGATATAATACTGTGTTACAATTTACACTGCTATATTACGTATGGCTGAGGGTTTTTCATGAAAGACAAGCCTGAAAAAAAGAAAAGGAGACTGCCCAGAGTGCTGGGGACGGTGTTCCTGTTGGCGGCGGCGGTGTTGGCGGTGACGCTGGCGGTGCGCAGTCAGCAGGAGGGGGGCATCAGGGCCCTTTGGAGGGAGATATTCGGCTCCGAGGGCACGGACGAGTTCTTCTTTGAGAGCGCCGCCGGCGGACAGGTGGCGGATATGGACATGGGTCTCGCCGTGGCGGCGGGCTCGGGGCTCTACGTGTACGACAAGGACGGGAACGTGAGCTTCTCACGGCTCTACACCTATAACAGCCCAGCCCTCAATACAGCCGGGGACTACGGGGCCGTGTGGAACGTGGGCGGCGACACGGTGATATTCTTCACAAAGAACGGCATCATAAAGGAGCTGAGCTTTGAAAACCCGGTGGTGTCCGCAAGCGTGAACGATTTAGGGTACCTGGCGGTGTGTACCGAAGAGAGCGGGTACTACGGGTCGGTGACGGTGTATAACTACAACGCCACGGCCATATACCGCTGGTACGCCGGTAACGCCAGGGTCCTGGCCGCGAGAGTCGGCGGACGGGAGGAGCTGCTGGCGACCACCGTGGGCATCGGCGGGAGCACGCTGACGCTCATGCGCCTTGACAGCGAGGAGCCGGTGGCGGACTATACATATCCGGGGCTGGTGGTGGACGCGGTGTTCACGGACTCCGGCATCGCGGCGGTCACGGACGGGAATGTGACGGGCTTTGACAACAAGCTTGAAAAGCAGTGGGAATATGATTTCAAGGGGCGGTATCTCACGCACTTTCGCTCAAGGCCCGGGGCGCTGGCCCTGGGGCTGTCGGACTACCAGGTGGGAGGCCAACAGCAGGTGACCACGCTGGACGACCAGGGCGTGGAGACCGGGAGCTTTGAGCTTTCGGAGGAGATAAAGGACATGTACCTGGCCTACGACCGGGTGGCGCTTTTAACGGACGGCGCCGTCACGGTATATGACAGGGAGCTTCGGGAAGTTGAAAAATACGAGTGCGACCCGGGAGCGGAGCACGTGATACTGCGGGAAAATTCCACGGTGCTGTGCGCGGGGACGTTCTCGGCCTATGTATACGGCAAATGACGAGCCGGGCCCGGGTGACCGCCGGACGGGCCGGAGAGGGAGACGGCGGCAGATTGGAGAGCTTTATGAGCATATGTCTGGACCTTGTGCTGGTGGCGATAGTGGGGCTGTGCGCCTGGAGGGGCTTCCGCACGGGGATAATCAACGGCGTGAGCTGGATAGTCGCCCTGGTGGTGGCCATATACGGGGCGAACCTTGTGGCCACGGCCTACTACCCGGAGTTTTCCGAAATGCTGGAGCCCTTCGCCCAGGGGGTGGTGGAGAACACCCTTATAGGCGACGACCAGGATGAGGACGGGGAGTCGAGCTCGGTGATAAGCCCGGATATGCCCTATGAGGAGCAGGAGAAGCTGGACGTCTATACGGTGTCCAAGGCGGTGCTCAAGAGATTGGGCATTGCCGACGTGGCCGCAGAGTCCATAGCGAGGGAGACAGCGGAGACCAACGAGAGGGTGGGCGTACAGATGACGGAGGAGCTCACGGCGCTGCTTTGCGACAGGGCGGCCTTCGTGGCGGTGTTCGCCGTAGCCTTCACGCTCATAGCCATAGTCTTTACGGTTATCGGCAACGTTTTCGACCTCAACTTCGGCCTTCCGGGACACGAGAACCTGAACCATATGACCGGCGCGGCGCTGGGCATAATAAGGGGATTTGTGATAATACTTGTGCTGGGGTGCCTGGGCAGGTACCTGGGGGTGTTCATCCCGGCGGTGACCATGGACAAGACGCTTATATTCAAGCACCTGGTGGAGGCAAATAAGCTGGCGGACATATTGAAGATATAGCGAGATATAGTATATCAGATAAACGCCGGCGCCTGTGGGAAGGGAAGATATATGAAGAGCGTTCCGAATATGATATCCGCGTTCAGGATAATCCTTGTGCCCGTGTTCGTGCTTGTGTACTTCACCGCCGGGGAGTATGCCAGATACTGGGCGGCGCTTATATTCCTCCTGGCGGCGGTGTCGGATTTTCTGGACGGGTATCTGGCGAGGAAATATAACAGTATAAGCAATCTGGGGAAGATACTGGACCCCGTGGGGGATAAGCTCATGACCCTGGCCCTGGCCGTGTGCCTGACGGCGGACGGGGTGATACCGGGGTGGATATTCTGGTTTTTCCTTGTGAAGGAATTAGTAGTGGTGGTGGGCGGATTGCTCTACCGCGGCAGGATGGACCGGGAGGTGCCGGCCTCAAATATTGTGGGAAAGACGGCGACTTTCGCCTTGTTTTGCGTAGGGCTTTCCATTATGCTCTTTAAGATACCGGAGAGCGCCGCCACGCCGCTCATGATAGCCATGGTGGCGATCTCCACGGCGGCCCTTTTGAGCTACGGGCCGATGATAGTAAAAATATTCAAAAATCCCAGTGACAAAAAGGAAGTCAGATAAATGCAACCTACATTATGCGCAAGGTGCCACAAAAACGTGGCCGTCATATTCGTGACGAAGATCGAGAACGGGCAGACCACCAGCGAGGGTCTGTGCTTAAAGTGCGCCCGGGAGATGGGAATGAAGCCCGTGGACGATATCATGAAGAAGATGGGCATCACCGACGACGACCTGGAGGGCATCGCCGGGGAGATGATGGAGGCCTTCGGCGGGGCGGAGGAGCTGACGGAGAACGTGGAGGGGGACGACGAGTCCGGCAAGACGGCCACCTTCCCATTCCTCAACAAGCTCTTCGGCGCTCAGGAGGCCCCGGAGCCGCCGAGAGGCGACGGCTCAGGAGGCCAGCGGCAGGGTAGGGAAAAGAGCGAGCGGGAGCGCAAGCGCAAGTATCTTGACACCTACTGCATCTCCCTCTCACAGCGGGCCGCCCAGGGCAAGCTGGACAAATTGGTGGGCCGGGACGAGGAGCTGGAGCGGGTCATACAGATACTGAACCGCCGGCAGAAAAATAACCCCTGCCTTATCGGCGAGCCCGGCGTCGGCAAGACGGCCATCGCCGAGGGCCTTGCCCAGCGCATCGAGTCCGGGGACGTGCCGTATAAGCTGAGAGACAAGGAGGTCTATCTTCTTGATCTCACGTCCTTAGTGGCCGGGACGCAGTTTCGCGGGCAGTTCGAGTCCAGGATGAAGGGGCTCATCGAGGAGATAAAGAAGGTCGGCAATATAATCCTGGTCATCGACGAGGTCCACACGCTTGTGGGCGCCGGGGACGCCGAGGGGAGCATGAACGCCGCGAATATCTTAAAACCCGCCCTGTCGAGAGGGGAAATACAGGTGATCGGCGCCACCACGCTCAATGAGTACCGGAAATATATCGAGAAGGACTCGGCATTGGAGCGCCGGTTCCAGCCGGTGCAGGTGGAGGAGCCCTCCATCGAGGAGTCCATAAAAATAATCAAGGGGATAGCCCACTATTACGAAAATTACCACGGGGTGCGCATCTCCGACGCCATGTGCCGTCAGGCGGTGCTGCTCTCGGAGAGGTATATAACGGACAGGTTTTTGCCGGATAAGGCCATAGACCTTATAGACGAGGCCTGCTCGGATGTGAATTTAAAGTGCAAAAATTATGAGCGGCTGGCCCAGATAGACAAGGAGCTTGCGGATATCGCCCGGGAGCGGGAGATGCTTTTAGAGCGCCCCGAGACTGACAACACCCCCTACGCCGAGGAGGACTACGCGAGATTAGCCAAGCTCCGGGGGCGGGAGATAACCATATCCGACGAAAAACAGCGGCTCCAGGCGGAGGGCATCCCGGAGTTGGGGATGGATAACTTTGCCAGGATAATCGAGCTGTGGACGAAGATACCGGCCTCCACCATAAGGGAGGACGAGCACGAGAAGCTGGCAAAGCTTGCCGACAGGCTAAAGGAGCACATCGTTGGCCAGGACGAGGCGGTGGACGCCGTCTGCGCCGCCATAAAGCGCAACAGGGTGGGCATATCCACAAAGCACAAGCCGGCCAGCTTCATATTCGTGGGCTCCACGGGCGTGGGCAAGACGGAGCTTGTAAAGCGCCTTGCCGAGGACATGTTCCACGCGCCGGAGTCGCTTATAAGGCTCGACATGTCGGAGTTCATGGAGAAGTTCGCCGTGTCCCGCATCATCGGCTCGCCCCCGGGATACGTGGGCTATGACGAGGCGGGACAGCTCACCGAGAAGATACGCCGCAAGCCCTACTCCGTGGTGCTCTTTGACGAGATAGAGAAGGCCCATCCGGACGTGATGAATATACTCCTGCAGATACTGGACGACGGGCGGATAACCGACGCCCAGGGCAGGACGGTCAATTTTGAGAACACTGTCATAATCATGACCACCAACGCCGGCTCCGATAAGAAGGGCGCCGGGACCGTGGGCTTTGGCGGCACGGAGAACGACATGGCCCGGGAGCGGGCGATGAAGGCCCTGCGGGACTTCCTGCGGCCCGAGTTTATTAACCGCGTGGACGAGGTGGTGTACTTCAATAAGCTCACGGAGGATAATTTCCGCTCCATCGCGGTCCTCATGCTAAATGAGCTCCGTGACGGCCTTGCCGAGAAGGCAATGACACTTGACTGGGACGACAGCGTCATCGATTACCTGGTGCGCAAGTCCTACTCCGCCGAGTTCGGGGCCAGGAATTTGCGCCGGACCATCCAGAAGGACATCGAGGACAAGGTCGCCGCGAGGCTCATCGACAACTACGACAAGGAGCTGACCCATGTGGGACTTAGTGCCAGTGGGGAGGAGATCACGGTGGTGATGGGGTAAACTCAGAAATTTATGCCCCTCCCTCTGGGAGGGGGCAGGGGGTGGGTACGAATATTCGGCCCACCCTGGCCATCGCTTCGCTCGGCCACCCCTCCCAAAGGGAGGGGCTTTTTTGGCTTTGGACGAAAAACGCATCCTTTTGAAGGGAGGGAGAAGTTTGAGGAAGAACGATATTATTGAGCTTACGTGTAGCGGGTATGGCTCGGATGGGATGGGGGTCGGAAGATACGAGGGGATGGCGGTGTTCGTCTCCGGGGCCATAGCCGGGGAAAGAAGCCAGGTAAGGATACTCAAGGTGCTGAAAAATCTGGCCTTTGGGAAGGTGGAGAGAGTTTTAGAGCCCTCGGATGAGAGGATAGAGCCGGACTGCCCCTATTTTCCCGCCTGCGGCGGGTGCGATTTGAGGCACATGAGCTATGCCGAGGAGCTCCGGTTCAAAAAGCAGAAGGTTGAGGACGCCTTGAGACGCATCGGCGGGGCGGACATATCGGTTGACATAATACACGGAGCCGAAAATATCGAGCGCTACCGCAATAAGGCCCAGTTCCCGGTCGCCGGGGGGAGAATAGGCTTTTACAGGGGCAGGAGCCACGACGTGGTGGACGTGGAGGACTGCCTTTTACAGCCGGAGGCCGCCGCGATGGCGAGAAGAGCGGTAAAGGTGTGGATGGAGAGGTACGGCGTTTCGGGCTACGACGAGAAAGCCCACCGGGGGCTTGTGAGGCACATTTTTGTGAGGACGAGCCATAAGGGCGAGGCGCTTGTGTGCCTTGTGGTTAACGAAAAGCCGGGGCGCGGGCTCCCCCATGAGGCGGAGCTTGCGGATGCGCTCAGAAACGGCGTACCGGGGCTTGTGGGGCTTGTGGTGAATTATAACGGCGACAGGACCAACGTCATATTGGGAAGAGAGTACAGGACCGTCTGGGGGAGGGAGTACCTGGAGGAGAGGCTGTGCGGCCTTGATTTTCGCCTCTCTGTGCCGTCCTTTTTCCAGGTGAACCGCGAGCAGTGCGAGGTGCTCTATTCCCGGGCGATGGATATGGCGGGGCTTACGGGAGAGGATACGGTGCTGGACCTGTACTGCGGCATCGGGACCATATCGCTGTGCGCGGCCAGACGGGCGAAAAAGGTCTACGGCGCTGAGATAGTCCCGGAGGCCGTGGAGGACGCCAGGGGCAACGCAAAAAGAAACGGCGTCGAAAACGCGGAATTTTTCACGGGGGACGCCTCCGACGTAGCCGCGCGCCTCGTGAGCGACGGCGTGAGGCCCGACATAGTGATAGTCGACCCGCCCCGCCGTGGGCTTGCGGAGGACGTGATAAAGACTATCGCCGGAATGGGGCCAAAGCGGGTGGTGTACGTCTCCTGCGACTGTGCCACGCTGGCAAGAGACGTGAAGCTCTTCACCGCCCTCGGCTACATAGCCGCGAGGGCCGAGGCCGTGGACATGTTCCCGAGGACGGAGCATGTGGAAACGGTATGCTTATTGTCCAAACTCAATGGGCATAGTACAGGAGAAATTTATGATGAAATTTATAAACAGGGAACCGATCGATAAGGGCTGGTCATGCGATCGGAAATACTGCGCGATGACCGCTGACGGTACAAAATATCTTTTGCGTATAACGCCAAAAGAGAAAAGCGCCGGCCGGGCGGAAATGTTTCGTATGCAACAGAAGGTCGCGGCTCTTGACGTACCCATGTGTAGACCCGTTGAGCTTGGCGCGTGTGAGGATGGTGTATATACCGTTCAAACATGGATCGACGGGGAGGACGCGGAGAGCGCGATCCCCTTCTTACCGGATACCGGGCAATATGTATATGGGTTGGAAGCCGGGCATATTTTGAGGAAGATTCATTCAATACCGGCTCCCGAGACGCAGGAGGATTGGGAGAGCCGTTTTAATCGAAAGATGGACCGCAAAATCCAAAAATATATGGAGTGTCCGATCCATTATGAAAACGGGCAGGCGTTCATCGACTACATACGGGAAAACCGCTATTTGCTGAAAGACCGGCCGCAGGTTTTTCAACATGGCGACTATCACATCGGGAACATGATGATAGATCGGGACGGGAAACTGCAGATCATTGATTTTGACCGGTATGATTTTGGCGACCCGTGGGAGGAATTTAACCGTATCGTGTGGTGCGCCCAGAAGTCCCCGCTCTTTGCGTCCGGCATGGTGAATGGCTATTTTGACGGCGATGTTCCGCTTGAATTTTGGAAGCTGCTTGCCCTTTATATAGCGAGTAACACTCTTTCTTCCGTGTATTGGGCGATTCCGTTCGGACAGGATGAAGTGAATACGATGCTGAACCAGGCAAAAGATATTTTGCGCTGGTATGACAATATGCGAAATCCAGTACCGGCATGGTATTTCAAAGGGTATTATCTGCAATATATTGATGGGATTCCATTCAAGCTGAAAAGCGCTTTTGATTTCAGCTTTCTGAAAGAGTACGGAACTGTATTCAAAGTATTTGATGATCAGGATTCAGGAAATATCTGTTTTGGAACGGAAAAGGACGGGCAACGCTACTTTGTCAAATTCGCCGGCGCCCCCGCCGAACGGTACAGCGGCGCCCCTGCGGACGCAGTTGCCAGATTAAAAGCCACATTACCGGTTTACGGAGACCTGAAACACAGGAATTTGATCGAGCTTCTTGAAGCGAAGGATATGGGCGGCGGATTTGCCATGGTGTTCAAATGGGCTGACGGAGATTGTATGGGTATTATGTATCCGGCGTCACACCAGCGGTTTATGCAACTGCCCACCCATGACAGACTTGACGTGTTCAGCGACATACTGAATTTCTTTGAATATGTTGCCTCTCAAAATTACGTTGCCATTGACTTTTATGACGGCAGTATTCTGTATGACTTTGAGAATAGAAAAACAACGATCTGCGACATTGACTTTTTCCGGAAGCAACCGTGCAGGAACGATATGGGCCGAATGTGGGGCAGTTCCCGTTTCCAATCGCCGGAGGAATATAAGCTTGGCGCAGCTATTGATGAAGTTACAAACATCTACACTTTGGGCGCCACAGCTTTTGCCCTTTTTGGCGACGGTAACCGCACACGGGAGAAATGGCAGCTTAATGACAGGCTTTTTGATGTTGCCGCAAAAGCGGTGAGCGACGACCGAACCGCGCGGCAGAAATCGATTGGGAAGCTAAAAGAGGAATGGGAGACCGCGCTTGCCTCAGGAAAATGAGACAACTATTGAGCGCGTATTATTGATGTCAAGGAAAGGGTACTGATTATGAGAGCGCGGGTATCGTGGCCTGCGCTAACGGTTTGGTTGTTTCACGTCATGGGGACGAAAAAGGGTGGGGGAAATGTTAAAAGTTTGTTCACCCTTTAGGGACGGTTTGGGCTATAATTAATATGAAAAAATTTGTGAAACGGGTTGTATTATGCTTAAACTTACAAACATTACTAAGACCTACGTCACCGGGGACCTAAAGCAGCAGGCGCTGGACGGGATATCCATCGACTTTCGCAAAAACGAGTTTGTCAGCGTGCTGGGGCAGTCGGGGTCGGGAAAGACGACGCTTCTCAACATCATCGGGGGACTGGACCAGTACACCACCGGGGACCTTGTGATAAACGGCAAGTCCACGAAGGAATATAACGACGCGGACTGGGACGCCTACCGCAACCACTCGGTGGGCTTTGTGTTCCAGAGCTACAACCTCATCCCCCACCAGTCGGTCTTAAGGAACGTGGAGCTGGCGCTGACGCTCTCCGGCGTTTCAAAGTCCGAGCGGCGCAAAAGGGCAATTGAAGCATTGCGTGCCGTGGGGCTGGAGGACCAGATAAACAAACGGCCCAACCAGATGTCCGGCGGCCAGATGCAGAGGGTGTCCATCGCCAGGGCCCTCATAAATAACCCGGACATACTTTTGGCCGACGAGCCCACCGGGGCGCTGGATTCGGAGACGAGCTTGCAGGTCATGGAGCTTCTGAAGGACATAGCGCGCGACCGGCTCGTCATAATGGTCACCCACAACCCGGAGCTTGCGGAGAAATATTCCACCAGGATCGTGCGGCTTCTGGACGGGAAGATAACGGACGACTCGGACCCCTACAAGGACGAGTCCACGGCCCAGGTGCTGACGAAGAAGGAGCAGAAGAAGGCAAGGAGCGAAAAGAAGAAAAAGTCCATGTCCTTCTTCACGGCGCTGTCCCTGTCACTCAATAACCTGATGACGAAAAAGGGCCGGACGTTCCTTACAAGCTTCGCCGGGAGCATCGGGATAATCGGCATAGCCCTCATACTGTCCGTGTCCGC
>CANQUO010000023.1 GCA_947627085.1 uncultured Oscillospiraceae bacterium | reverse complement strand
TGAGGGATGGCGGCACGGGTTGGGCGCCGATGTGCATGAGCCGCCACTGTGAAAGCTCGTAGTCGGAGAGCTTCAGGTCCCCCCTGTCCAGCGCGTCCAGTATGTCCTGGGCCCAGGGCACCAGGAGCCACACGATGGTGCACCGCTCGTCGGAGACGGCCTTTAAGATGGTCTCGGGCTTTGCGCCCTTCAAGAGCACCGCCTTTGACCCGGCCACCAGCGAGCCCATCCAGTGGAATTTCGCCCCCGTGTGGTAGAGGGGCGGTATGCACAAAAACGTGTCGTTCCGGCCGGTCTTGTGGTGTATCTGCTCCATCTGGGCGGCCTGGGTAAGGCTCTGGTGCTTATGTAATATGGCCTTCGGAAAGCCAGTTGTGCCGGAGGAGAAATATATGGCCCCGAAGTCCTCGTCCGTTATCTTCACGTCCGGGGACTTGCTGGAGCAGTCCGCCACCAGCTGGTGGTAGCTCTCGGCAAAGCTGGGGCAGTTGTCGCCCACGAATATGAGTAATCTACCCCGGCTGAGCCTCTCGGCGTTGGCCTCAAGACGGCCTATAAAGTCCGTGGCAAAGACTATGACGTCCACCTCGGCAAGCTCCGCGCAGTAGAGTATCTCGTCGGCGTCGTAGCGGAAGTTGAAGGGCACGGCGATGGCCCCGGCCTTCAGCACCCCGAAATATATGGGCAGCCACTCAAGGCAGTTATACATGAGTATGGCCACCTTGTCGCCCTTCTTCACGCCCCGGCTAAGGAGCATGTTGGCAAATCTGTTGGCCTTCTCGTTAAAGACGCTCCATGTTATCTCCCGGCGGTAGGGCTGGAAGCGGTCCGGCTCGATGAGCTCGTATTCCTTCCATGTTATCCTGCGCAGGTCGTTCTCCTCGGGGTTCAGCTCCACCAGCGCCACCTCGTCGGGGTAGAGCCTGGCGTTTCTCTCCAGGTAATCGGTAACAGGCATAAGAGCACCGTCCTTTATCACTTTAAAATGGCATTGACAATATATCACAAAATCCGCCGGAAGTCAACGAAATACATAGCGTAATATATTGAAAGTATTGAGAATCTGTAAAATAAGTGGTACAATAACAGCGCAGATTTTAAAAAGGAGGTACTAACCATGCCATACATCGAAGCGAAGGTCACCGTCCCCGTTGTCCCCGAGAAGAAGGAGGTCCTGAAGGCCAAATTCGGCAAAGCCGTCTCCCTCATCAAAAAGCCCGAGAGCTACCTTATGGTGGGTATTGAGGACGACATGGACCTGTGGTTTGCGGGAAAGAAGCTTGAAAAGGGCGCCTACGTTTCCGTCTCCGCCTTCGGCGACCCCGCCCGCCCCGACTGCGGCAAAATGGCCGCGGAGCTCACTAAAATTTTGGGCGAGGAGCTTGGCATCCCCGGGGAGAACATCTACATCACCTTCCACCCCGTCAAAACCTGGGCCTGGCAAGGGGGATTGTTCTAAAAAATCCCCTCCCATAAAAACTCCCACAGTCATAAAGGCTGTGGGAAAGGTATTGACAACCGTATGGTAAAAAGCTATAATAAAAATGGGTGGAGGCCGTTTAGGCGGTGCCACCATCCTACGAACTATTTACTGCAAGTCGGGGTCACAGCCCCAAACCCACAGCGTGAGCCGTCTGATGCCAGCAGACGGCTCACTTCCTTTTTCTGTCGTATAAGTACAACACAAAGGAGATTATACTTGCCAAGGAGCCCAAAAAGCCCACAAGGCTCAGCACAGTCGTTAAAGTGATTTGTACCAGCCTCCCTTCGGGGTATTTCCCGCGAGAGCTGTATACTCAGCCTCCATTCCGCTCACGCGGGATGTCAGGCACCGCCTTTTTACCGATTCACGGTTGTCTCCAGGCCGGGTGCTCCCGGCCCATCCCCGTAAGGGGATGCCCATTGATGGTATTATACCGCGTGGGGTGGAGATTGTCAACATATGTCCAAAGCGCGCGAAAAAGCCTCCCTTTTTGGCAAAGGGAGGCTTTTTTCTGAAATCAATGTGATTTTCACACTCAATCAAACGCTATTTCCACACCGCCAAGGGTCACGGAGGCGACCTCGCTTACGTCGACGGGGGCGGCAAACTCGATGGTGGTCAGGAGCCTGTCGGCGATACCGCCGGACATGGTGCCGGCAAGGCCGCCGTTATCGAAGGTGAGGGCGGTCCCGTCAGAGAGCGTCACGGTCACGTCGCTGTTCCACCCGGCGGGGGCTTTCCCCATCTCGGCGTACACCGTCAGTCCAATGTCCGACACATGGGCCTCCAAGGGCCCGGTCACGGCGTGCCGCACCGTCAGCGTCTCCACCGGAGCTGTGAGTCTCCAGCCGATCTTCACGGACGTCATGGTCTCCACGGGCCTTGCGGTGTCCGTGACATACCCGTCGTCGTCAGTATAAAGGTACATGCCCTCCGGCGCGGGGACCTCCACGGTCACGGCCTTAGTTCCAAGGAACCCCGTCGGGATATCAAGCGATATCTTATTCATTCCCTCCGGCGGGTTCATGGTCTGTTGGAAAAACTCCAGGGTAAGTATCCCCGTCTCCTCGTCAAAGGCGATGATCTTCGGCGCGCATATCATGGACATATCATAGGGCGCCATCGGACCGGACGCGCCCTCCGGACCCTCCACGTTTATGCCCATGACCGGAAACTCCTGATGAAGCTCCTTATTTTTCTCGTATATCTCCCTCAGCCTGTCGCCCTCGGTATCCCGGAATTCCACGTGGAGCCTCATGATGTATCCGTCCGTCAGGGCGGAGCTTATCCGCGCCTCCACGCCGTCGTAGACCTGCGCGGCGCTCTCATCCGGACTATAATTTTGGGCCTCGTCGCTGAAATCTCCCCACAGCATATCTCGTAGCTCCGGGCTCACCGCCAGGGCGGTGCAGGTAAGCAGGCTCACCGCCAGCACAGCCGCCAGAGCCACGCGCATTGGCCGAAGCACGCGCCGGCGCGCCCACGCCGGCGCTTTATCAATGGCCGCGTCGATTATCCGCTCCCGCGCCGTATCCGAAAGCCTCACGTCCGAAAACGCCTCCTCAAATGCCCTGTTTTTCATATGTTTTCCTCCTCCTTCAATATTTCCCGCAGTCTTTCACGCGCTCTTGAAAGCCTCGACCTGACCGTAGCCTCCGGCGCGGACACCAGACGCGCTATCTCCCGTGTGGAATATCCCTCGTAGTAGAATAGATACGCCGCCACCCGGAGCTTTTCCGGAAGGCCCATCACCGTGTCCAAAAGCTCCCGGCTCTCCGGTGTATCCGCCCTCTCGGGCACCTCCTCCACGGGCACGTTGCGCTTATACCACCGCGCGGACCTGCGGCACTCGTTGACGGTGACGCGTATGAGCCAAAAGCGCGTGTGTTCCTCGGACTCAAAGCTCCTGTCCGCCCGCCACAGCTTCAAAAGCGCCTCCTGGGCCACGTCCTCCGCGTCCTCGCGCCGCCCAAGGGAGCTGAACGCGACGCGAAATACCATGTCGCCGTATTTTTCCACCGCCTCAGCAAATTCCCCTTGTGTCACCGTCTCTCACCTCTTTCCGGTTTTCGAATGGCCATTCACCCTTAATATCCGCGAGGAGGGGAAAATGTTCCGTTGATAAATCAAAAAATTTGCCCCGCGCCAAAGTCTCGGCGCGGGGCGGTTTATTTGGGGTCACAGCACCGTGACAAGCTTTGACGCGTCGAAGGTGTGGGGCTCCTTTTCTGTGGCCTTGTGGCCAACGGCGATGGCTATCTGGAAGGTGTAGCCCTCGGGGAAATGTAGAGCGGCGGCGTATCTTGCCCGGTTCTCGCCGTCCATGGCGGCCTTGAGACAGCCCAGGATAACGTTGCCCAACCCCAATGCTTCGGCGGCCAGGGCCATATTTTCCACGGCGATGCCTGCGTCAACGGCGGTCCAGCGAAAATCACTCTCGCCGCTTATGATTATCACCGTGGGGGCGTCGTACCAGAAGTTCACGGTGGGCCGGAGCCTCGCGCCCATGACCTCCTGGATGTCAAAAAGTATGGGGTCCTGTCCGTCCAGGACCGTGAAGTGGAGCTCCTGCCGGTTCGTGGCGGTGGGGGCCTGGAGCCCCGCCGTCAGAAGGGTGTCAAGCTCCTCCGCCGTCAGCTTTTCCGCCGTGTAGCCCCGGGTGGAGCACCTTTCGGCCATGGCCTTTAAAACCTCGCTCATTTCGCTTACCTCCGTCAAATGATTTGAATGATTTGCCTTATATTCCTATCATACAACCATTTTTTCCGTCTGGCAAGTGTAAATGTTGCGAAACGCGGCCTCGTCACTCAAAGGCGTCCAGCACCCGGTGGAGCGTCTCCAACGCCTCGTCTCCGGTTTTTATGTTCACGCCGTCCACCTCCACCTTGATGTGGTACTTAAAGCCGTCCACCATGAGCTCCGCAAGGCACCTCTCGGTTTCCGCCGCCCGCTCGCCAAGGCCGTCGTCGCCCTCGCCGGGCTTCAGCCGTACGGTCAGAGCGGAAAGTCCCTTTTCCGTTTTATACTCGCCGGCGCGAAGCTCGGTGTCCTCGGCATAGCCGTAGGCGGCGTGAATGTCGACGCCGGACATGAGCTCCGTGTACGCGTCCGCCGACACCGTCAGCCACAGGCCATCCGTCCCCTGCCAGAATCTGAGGTGTGTGGGGCCGTTTTTGTTGGCCGACACGGTGAGATGCGACGCGCCGATCTCAAGGCCGTCCAGAAAAGCGTTGGCCGGAAGGGTAACGCCGGAGAGCTCCTGAGCCGCCGACCAGTCTTTCCCCTTAAAATCCCTGGTCGTATCGGCCACCGGGTTATCCCGGGCTATTTTACGTACCGCGTCTGACAGCTCCTCCACCGGTATGTACCGGTAGTCGCCGCCCTTCACGCCGTACCAGCTGCGGGTGTCCCCGTCCACGGCCTTCCCGCGCCAGAGCTCCACGGATTTAAAGCCGCCCGCCGAGTACGCCGCCAGCGCCGTACCGGCCAGCACCGTCGCGGCGGCCAGGGCGCAAAGCGCCACCCGCGCAGTTCTGCCGAGGCCCGCGCCCCGGGCCGGGAGGCCGTCAAGGGCCTCCCGCACTCTCGCGTTCAGGTCCGTGGGCGTATAAATGTCCTCGTTTTTTGCCATATCAAAGAGCTTTTTATCAAATTCGTCCATTTTTCAACCCTCCAAAAGTGTCCTTAGGTCCTCCCGGGCCCTCCAGAGCCTGGATTTCACCGTGCCGGGACTGACGCCCAGCATACCGGCGATCTCACGGGTGGAGAAGCCCTCGTAATAGTAGAGCGTCACCACGGCGCGCCTGTCGGGGGCGAGCCTCGCCACCGCGTCCCGGAGCTCCAGGGTCCTATCCTGCTCCGGGGCGGCGGGCTCGGCGGACAGCTCCTCCAGAGATATCTCCCGCCCCCTTTTAAGCTGGGCCCTCGCGCAGTTGACGGCTATCTTCGTAAGCCACGCCCGGGCCGAGGATATGTCCCGCAGTGAGCTTTTTTTCCGCCAGGCCCTCAGCACGGCCTCGCCCACCGCGTCCTCGGCCGCCGCCTCGCTCCCCGTGACGGACAACGCCGCTCTGTACATATTAGGGGCATATTCGGTAACGATCCGCTCAAATTCCGCGCTGTCTGCCTTCACACGCCCCCTCCTTTCTGTCCGGACACAATATAGATTCCCAAAATCCCAAAACGGTTCCCGAGAAAGCAAAAATCCGCAAAAAATTTCCCGCGCCGAAGCGCGGGAAAACAGGGTTTTGGAAAATTATTTCAAAATTACCTTCATAAAGCTCTTCTTGCCGCGACGGAGGACCACGCCCTCGCGGAGCTCATCGGCGGTAAAGGTCTTTCCGATATCTGTGACCTTGGTATCATTGGCGGCGACGCCGCCCTGCTGGATATTGCGGCGGGCCTCGGATTTTGAAGCCACAAGGCCGGCCTTCACAAGCAGTGTCATGATATCCGCCGCGCCCTCCGTGAGGTCGGCCTCCGTCAGCTCCACCGTGGGCGTCTGGCCGCCCTCGCCGCCGCCGAAGAGTGCCCGGGCGCTCTGCTGGGCCTTCTGGGCCTCCTCCTCGCCGTGGACGAGCTTCGTGAGCTCAAAGGCCAGTATCTCCTTGGCGGTATTTATGCGGCTGTCCTGCCAGGTCTCCATCTCGGCTATCTGCTCTAATGGCAGGAAGGTCAGCATCTTCAGGCACTTTATCACGTCCGCGTCGCCCACGTTGCGCCAGTACTGGTAAAAGTCGTAGGGGCTGGTCTTGTTGGGGTCCAGCCACACGGCGTTGCCGGCGGTCTTGCCCATCTTGTTGCCGTTGGAGTCGGTAAGGAGCGTTATGGTCATGGCGTGGGCGTCCTTCCCCAGCTTGCGGCGTATGAGCTCCGTGCCGCCCAGCATATTCGACCACTGGTCGTTGCCGCCGAACTGCATGTTGCACCCGTAGTGCTGGAAGAGATAGTAAAAGTCGTAGGACTGCATTATCATGTAGTTGAACTCAAGGAAGGAAAGGCCCTTCTCCATCCTCTGCTTATAGCACTCGGCCCTGAGCATATTGTTGACGGAGAAGCAGGCCCCCACCTCCCGGAGAAGGTCGATATAATTTAAATTGAGCAGCCAGTCGGCGTTGTTGACCATCTGGGCCTTGCCCTCGCCGAACTCGATGAACCGTTCCATCTGGCGCTTGAAGCAGGCGGCGTTGTGCTCGATGTCCTCCCGGGTGAGCATCTTGCGCATGTCCGTGCGGCCGGAGGGGTCGCCGATCATGGTGGTGCCGCCGCCGATGAGGGCGATGGGGCGGTTGCCGGCCATCTGAAGGCGCTTCATCAGCGTCAGGGCCATGAAGTGCCCCGCCGTCAGGCTGTCCGCCGTACAGTCAAAGCCGATGTAAAAGGTGGCCTTTCCCGCGTTTATCATCTTTTTGATTTCAGTCTCGTCGGTGACCTGGGCGATAAGCCCCCGGGCCACCAGCTCTTCATAGATATCCATATATTTCTCCTTTTTAAATTATCTTATATTTTCAAGGGTCCAGCTCCATGAGCCGCTTGCCGCAGTACGGGCACACCGCGTCGTCCATATCGTGCGTGGTGCCGCAGTAGGGACAGGCGATCTGCTCCATGGCGCCGCCCTCCTCCGGCTCCTCCGCCGCGCTTATGGCCGTGGCGGCGTAGAACTCCATCTTGTGGCAGTCGTCACAGATGTAGACATCCGTCTCAAAGGACCCGGGCAGGGCGCTTTCAGCCCAGGGTATGGGCAGTCCGATGCTCAGCTCCTTTTTGAGCCGCTCCCGGCCAACGTAGCTCATGTGTCCGCCGCACCTTAAGCATGTCTCCTTATCCATTATCTATTACACTCCCTTCAAAAAATAAGCCCCCTGCCCGAAAATCGGACAGAGGGCGTAATTTATTACGCGGTACCACCTCTTGTCGCGGCATCCTCGCGGATACCGCCTCACGGGGTCTTGGACCCCCAGCGCTCTATCGGGCGCACCCGTCGAAGGCTACTGGGAAAACCGTTCGCCCCGCCGCTCCGGGCCGTATTCGAGCCTGCCGTCCCCTCCCCCTTCCACCAAACGGGGTCTCTCTGTCCGGGACAAACGGGCCTACTTGCGCCCTTCATCGCGTTTTCATCATGATTTTACTATCAAATCCGCCGCTTGTCAATGATATTTTAAGTTTAATGTTCTCAACATCTTTCAGTTTAATGTTCTCAATAGGTTGTCGCAAACTTTCACCGCCCGGCGGTCATAAACCGGGACAGGCCGCAATAAAATCTGAGTACAAGCTTTGAAAAACGGAGGGCGCACTTATGACAGCCGGGGACAGCATGGTTGAGAGGTTCGACGGGGCGGTACTGCTCCTGCCCTATAAGCTCCGCGAGCGGGCAAGGTCGGTCGTCCGCTCCGACAGGGTCCGGGCCGAGGAAATAAGGCTCCGGGTGGGGCGGCCCATGTCGGTCCTGCTCCCCGAGGGTGAGCTTACGCTCGGCGGCGAGGCCGTGACGGCGAGGGACTTAGAGCTCCTGGTGGAGATCGCCACCGGGGCGTCGGTCCACTCCAGCGGCCAGTGGCTTAAAGACGGCTTCATCCCCTGCCGGGGCGGGTGCCGGGTGGGCCTTTGCGGGTCCGTCTATTCCTCCGGCGGAGAGGTCACGGGCTTTAACTCCTTCTCCTCGGCCTCCATACGCATCGCCCGGGAGCACCGGGGCATAGCCGACGCCATATTGCCGGGGCTTTTTCGCGACGGGGCCCTCGCCTCCACGCTGATAGTCGCTCCCCCAGGGGCGGGAAAGACCACGCTTTTGCGGGAGCTTGTCCGGCGAATAGCGTCGCCCTCCCAAAGCCGCCCGGGGCTCCGGGTGGGCCTTTGCGATGAGCGGGGGGAGCTTGCCGCCATGCGCGGCGGCGTGGCGGGACTTGACGTGGGGGAGCTTACGGACGTGCTGGACGGCTGTCCCAAGGCCCAGGGGGCGCTGATGCTCCTTCGGACCATGAACCCCCAGGTCATAGCCATGGACGAGATAACCTCCCCCGAGGACATGGCCGCCATAAACTTCGCCCGGAACTGCGGGGTGTCATTGCTGGCCACCGCCCACGCCGGCGGCCTTTCGGACCTCCTCTCCCGGCCGCTCTACCGGGACGTGGCCGGAGTGTTCGACAACTGCGTAACGGTGGAGAACCGCAACGGCAGGAGAATCATCAACCTTCAGAAGGGGGGCGCGGCGTAGTGATAAGGCTTCTTGGCGCGGCTCTCGTCATCGGCGCCACCGGCACCATGGGGGCGCTGGGCGTACTGTCCCTGCGCCGGAGGGTGCGGGTGCTGGAGGGGCTCATCGTCTCCCTCCAGCTAATGGAAAGTGAGATATGCTCGCGCATGACGCCCATGCGGGAGGTGCTGGACATGCTCTCCGGCTCCGCCCCGGCGTGCGTCCGGGGACTTTTCCGCCGCGCTACCGAGGGCATGAGCGCCCTGGGGCGGTGCTCATTTTACACCATCTGGAAAAACGCCGTGGCCGGGTCTTACGAGCTCCGCTTAAGGCCCCAGGAGGCGGAGCTTCTCACCGAGCTGGGGCTGTGCCTTGGCCGGTACGACGTCCGGGAGCAGGCCGAGGCCATCGGGCGGCTCCGGCGGAGGCTGGAGCTGATACTACGCAGGGCCGAGGCCGAGCGTGACCGGGACAGCCGTCTCCACGCCTTTTTCGGCATCGCCTCGGGCATATTCGCGGTTATCATCCTCCTGTGAGGACTGGGAGGCACAAATGAACGTAGATCTTATCTTCAAGATCGCCGCCGTGGGCATACTGGTGGCGGTACTCAACCTGCTGCTCGGCCGCTCCGGCCGGGACGAGCAGGCGCTTATGACCACCATCGCGGGGCTCGTGGTGGTGCTGGTGGTGATACTCAGGGAGATATCGGGGCTATTCGACCTGATAAAATCCCTTTTCGGGCTTTGATATGGACCTGCTTATTAAGATCGCCGCCGTGTGCGTGCCGGCGGCCCTTATCGCCGCGGTCCTCAGGAAGGACAGCCCCGCGATGGCGATGCTGGTGGCCCTGGCCGCCGGGTGCGTCATCATCTTCTCCACCCTCGGGGCCGTCGGGGAGCTGGGGGGTTTCCTCCGGGAGGTGGCCGACACCGCCGGAGTGTCCTCCACGGTACTTTCGGTCCTGATGAAAACCGTGGGCATAGCCCTGGTGACGGGTATGGCGTCCGACCTCTGCCGTGACGCGGGCCTTGCCGCCGCCGCCTCGGCCTCCCAGTTTGCCGGCTCCGCGGCGGCGCTATACGTGGCTATGCCCCTTATGCGCGGGGTGCTGCGGATGATAAGGGAGCTCATATGAGGCGCGCCCTTTTTATCCTCGCCCTGGCACTGGCGCTGTGGCTCCTGCCCGGGACATACGCCCTGGCGGCGGAGGACTACTCATATCTCGGCGCGGACGAGCTGGCGGGCCAGCTCCCCGACGCCGCCGGGGAGCTCCTTGATGGCGAGGGCATCGACGTCTCTCTTGACGTACCGGGGCTCTTCCAAAGGCTCTTAAGCTCCGCCCGTGACGCCGCCCTGGACGCCCTGCGGCCCGCGCTGGCCGGGGCCGTGGCGGTGCTGGCCGCGACGTTTCTCTGCTCCGCGATAAGGCCCCTTTCCGGGGACGGGGGCTTTGACTATGTGAACCTGGTGGGCGTTTTCGTCATACTGGCCGCCTGCGCCGGGGGCGTGAGGACCCTTGTGGGTCAAGCCACGGCCTGCGCCGGCGACATGCGCGACCTGTCAACCCTCCTTTTGCCCGTGCTGGGCTCCGCGGCGGCGGCCTCGGGGCACGCGGCCTCGGGCGCGGCGAAGCTGGCCGCGTCGGCGCTGTTTATAAACCTGCTGATGGACCTGGGCCGGAGGCTCATAATACCCGCGATCTACGCCTACATAGCGGCCAGCGCCGGGGAGGCGGCCTCCGGCGGCCCCGCCGGGGGAGTGGCGAGGCTCATATCCGGCCTTGCAAAGCGGCTCCTCACCGGTCTCGTCTTAGCCTTCACCGTGTACCTGACCACCACCTCCCTCATCGCCTCCTCCGCCGACGCCACTGCGGTGAAGCTCACAAAGACCGCCATCTCCACGCTCCTTCCCGTGGTGGGCGGCATAGTCTCGGACGCGGCGGACTCGGTGGCCTCCGGGGTGCAGGCCGTGGGGGCCGCCGCCGGGGCCTTCGGCGTGGCGGCGGTGCTGGCGGTGTGCCTTGTGCCCTTCATGCGCCTTTTGGCCGGGTCGCTCCTCTACCGGGTGGCGGCGGAGCTCGCCGGAACTGTTGCCGACAAGCGCCTCTCCGGCCTCATCGCCGCCATCGCCAACGCACACTCACTGGCTCTGGGCCTTGCCGGGGCGGAGGCGGTGATGCTCCTCATATCCCTCATCTCCGCGGCGAAGATCGCGGGCTGAAAGGAAAGAACAATGGACGCTTTACGCCAATGGATACTGACTCTCGCCGCCACGGGGCTCATATGCGGCGCGGCAAAGGCCCTGTCGCCGGGCGGGACCGTGAAAAAGGCCGTGGATGTGGTCTGCGGCTTTGCCATGCTGGCGGCGGTGCTCGGCATATTCGGGGACGTGGAGGCCCTGGGCCTTTCGCGGTACGCCGCGAAATACGGCCTTGAGGCCGAGACGAGCGCGGACGCCGCCGTGGACGCCGCCCGGGCCCAGACAAGAACTATCATAGAGGACCGGTGCGAGGCATATATATTGGACAAAGCGCGTTTGCTCGGCCTGACGCCCGGGGACATTGAGGTCACCGCCCGCTGGAGCGAGGAGGGCTTCTGGTACCCGGTGGAGGTAAGGCTCAAGTCGCGCGAGGACCCCGAGCTCGCCTACGTCATGGAGTCGGAGCTGGGGATACTCAGGGAAAATCAGATTTGGAGCGCTGAAGATGAAAGCTGACGGAAAAGCGGCCCAGATAAAAGCGAAGCTGGCGGAGCACAAATACGTGGCCATCGTACTGCTGGTGGGGCTCATATTACTGCTCCTGCCCACATCGGTAAACAAACCGGAGGAGGCTCCCGCGCCTGAGCCGGAGGAAAAAGAACCGTCCACCGGGGAGGCGGAGCGCCGGCTTGAGGAGATACTGTCCCTGATTGACGGGGCCGGTCAGGTCCGGGTACTCCTCACCCTCAAGTCCGACGGCGAGCGGGTGCTGGCCCGGGAGTCGGAGCGAAAAACCGAGACCGGCGCGGACGGTAACCGGGAGGAGGACCGGGACAGCGCCCTTGTGGTGGAAAAGGGAAGCGGCCAGAGCGGCGAGGTGGAGGTCAAGTACCTCTACCCCGAGTACCGTGGGGCAGTCATAGCCGCCCAGGGCGCCGGGAGCGCCACGGTGAGGGCGGAGCTTTTGGAGGCGGTGAAGGCCGCAACGGGCCTTGGGGCAACAGATATAAAGATCGTAAAAATGAGGTGAGTACTCACCTTCAATAAAATTAAGCAGGAGGCAAAAATGAAAACTTTCAAAAGGAACGCGGTGATAATCACCGTAATGCTGTTCGTGTGCGCGGCGGTGTACCTGAACTGGTCCTACAACAGGAACGTGGAGGAGGCGTCCAAGGCCGGGAGCGGCGGCGACGTGTCGGTGCTGGAGCCAGGCGGCCAGGGCGCGACCGAGCCCGGCGGCGCGTCCTCCGGCGAGCCCAAGACCCTTGGCAATGTGTCGCCGGACGCCGGGGCGGGGCTATACTACTCCGTGACGGGCGCGGAAAATAAGGACGCCGCCGCTGGCGACGGCCAGTCCGCCGCGGACCCCTCCGCCCCGGACGCGTCCTCCTCAAATACCGGTGAGTACGCCGAGTACTTCGCCCAGGTGCGCTTAGAGCGCAGTCAGGCCCGGGACGAGGCCTCCGCCACTCTCTCCGCCGTGGCCGGCGCCGAGGGGGCGTCAAAGGAGACCGTGGACGGGGCCCTGGCGGCCATGACGGAGCTCGCTCAGAACGCCATGAAGGAATCCGAGCTTGAAAGCCAGATTCGCTCCAAGGGCTTCATCGACTGCGTGGTGTACCTCTCGGACGGCGGGGCCCGGGTCACCGTGGCCGCCGAGGGGGGCCTTGACAAGGCCGGCGTGGCCAAGATAACCGACGTCATAGTCTCCGGCGCGGGCATCCCGGTGAGCAAGCTTACGGTAAATGAGATAAAATAGCCGGCCGCTTCAACTTTTCCTTTATTTTTGTCCAGATATGTGATAGAATAGTAAAAACCGTGGCTTTGCCGCGTATCACCTGCCCCCTCCGCCCATGGTCGGGAGGCCGGGCAGCTTAAGGAGGACATTATGGGCGAGAATAAGGACTACATCACCCACCCCGACGAGAAGGGCAGTATAAACATATCCGAGGAGGTCATCTCCGTTATCGCCGCCGCCGCGGCCACCGAGACCGAGGGCGTGGCCGGCCTGTCCGCCGGTAAAGGCATACTGGGCAAGGAAAACCCCTCCAAGGGCGTGCGCATCACCGTGGAGGGCGAGAGCGTGAAGGTGGACCTTTGGATGATAGTCAGGATGGGCGTCTCCGTCAGCCGCGTGGGCCAGAAGGTCCAGGAGGCCGTGGCCTCATCCATCGAATCCGCCACCGGCTTCACCGTGGCCGAGGTCAACGTCCACATCGTGGGCGTGAACCTGGGGAAGAAATAAGCGGGGGCCGGTATAAGCGCCGGCCCGTTCCGAGTACACAGGGGAGAATTTATGAACAGATCAGAAGCGCGGGAAATAGCCGTCAGGCTCTGCTATGAGATATCCAGCCGTGAGTGCGACGCCCGTGAGGTCGTGGAGCACCTTTTCGGCGGGGACTACTACGAGTCCCTGTCGCCGGAGGACCCGCTTTACGAAAGCCGCCCCCAGGATAACCACCGGGAGTACATCGAAAAGCTGGTCATCGGCGTCGGGGAGCACTCGGCGGAGCTGGACGGATATGTGGAGAAATATTCCAAGGGATGGAAATTTTCCCGCATATCCCGAACGGCCCTGGCGGTGATAAAGGTCGCGATGTTCGAGATAATGTACATGCCCGAGATTCCCAACGGCGCGGCCATAAACGAGGCCGTTGAGATCGCGAAAAAATACGACGAGCCCGAGACCGTGGCCTTTGTCAACGGCGTGCTGGGCTCCTTCGTGAGAGAAGAGCTGTCGGTATGAGAAAGCTCGCTGTCGCCTTTGACACCTCAAACTACACCACCTCCTGCGCCGTCTTTGACGGCGAGCGGGGGGTCAATTCAGGGCGCCTTCTGGACGTGAGGCCCGGTGAGCTGGGCCTTCGCCAGTCGGACGCTCTTTTTTCCCATGTGCGCAGGCTCCCGGAGATAATGGACGCCGTGCCCGTAGACGGCGAGATAATCGCCGTTGGGGCCTCGGAGACGCCCAGGGAAACCGAGGGCAGCTACATGCCCTGCTTTCTGGCGGGAGTGGCCGAGGCACGTGGGCTTGCCCATTTTCTAAAAGTCCCATACTTCGGCTTTTCCCACCAGCAGGGACACATCGCCGCCGCGGCCTGGTCCTCGGGACACATGGAGCTTTTAGATACGCCTCACCTCGCCTGGCATCTGTCCGGCGGGACCACGGAGCTGCTGTTCGTCCGGCCGGAGGGCGTGGCCGTCAGGTGCGAGATCGTCGGCGGGACTCGGGACGTGTCCGCGGGACAGCTCATCGACCGCACGGGCCAGCTTTTGGGCCTTCAATTCCCCTCCGGCAAAGCATTGGACAGGCTCTCCGGCGAGGCGACGGAACGGGGCTCCTATCTTCCGAAAAAGGACGGGGCCTGGTTCTCCCTCTCCGGCGTGGAGCACAAGATGCATCAGATGAAGGACGCCGGAGCTCCCGATGCTGAGATCGCGTATTTTTCGCTTGCAAGCGTTATAAGGGCCGTACACCAGGCCACGGTCGAGGCGAAGAAAATTTACGGCGACGTGCCGGTGCTCTACTCCGGCGGCGTGGCCTCAAACTCCCTTCTGCGCTCCATGACGCCGGAGGGGATATTCGCGGAGCCCCGGTACTCCACCGACAACGCCATGGGCACGGCCATACTCACCTGGAGGGCGGTGACGGCCCGTGGATGATAGAAATATAATGACCGTCACGGAGCTCAACGAGTATTTAAAGCACGTCTTTGACTCCATGCCACGGCTTGAGAACATATATATCCGTGGCGAGGTCTCAAATTATAAGGTCTACCCCTCCGGCCACCATTATTTTACATTGAAGGACCAGGGCGGCGCCCTGAAGTGCGTCATGTTCCGCTCCAGCGCCGTCCGGCTGAGATTTAAGCTCTCCGACGGCATGAAGGTCATAGCCCTGGGCCGGGTGTCGGTCTATCCCCGGGACGGGACCTATCAGCTCTACGTCAGCTCCGTCACCCCCGACGGGGTGGGGGACCTGCAGATGGCCTTCGAACAGCTCAAGGAGAAATTATATAAGGAGGGCCTTTTCGATCCGGCCCACAAAAAGCCCCTTCCCCCCTGCCCCATGCGCGTGGGCGTGGTCACCAGCTCCGCCGGGGCGGCGGTACACGACATTATAAGGGTCCTTAAAAAGCGCTGGCCCATTGGAAAAATAATTCTCCTGCCCGTCCGGGTCCAGGGCGAGGAGGCCCCGCCGGAGATAGCGGCGGCCGTCAGCTACGCCGGCAGGTGGCGCGTGGCCGACGTGCTCATCGTGGGAAGAGGCGGCGGGAGCATGGAGGACCTCTGGTGCTTCAATGACGAGCGTGTGGCCCGGGCCATATACGACTGCCCCATACCCGTGGTCTCCGCCGTGGGCCACGAGCCGGACGTGACGATCTCGGACTTCGTGGCGGACGTGCGGGCCGCCACCCCCTCCAACGCCGCAGAGCTTGTGTCCCCGGACATATCGGAGATACGCGATTTCCTCCGGGCGTCCTCCGACAGGACCGCCTCCGCCATGGAAAAGCAGTTGCGCGACGCCCGGGAGAAGCTCAGGCTCTACGCCGAGGCCCGGGTGCTCAGGGACCCGAAAAACTACATCGACGAGTGCCGCCTTGCCCTTGACGCCAGGGGCGAGCGGCTTGCGGACCTCATGACCGTGGCGCTCTCTGTCGCTCACCGCCGCTACGCCGCCCTGGCCGCGGCGCTGGACGCCATGAGCCCCCTTAAAGTCCTTGGCCGGGGCTACTCCATCGCCCTCACGTCCGACGGAAGGGTCATAAAGGCCGCGAAGGACGTTAAAAGCGGCGAGGATATCAAAATAAAACTGCAAAAGGACGAGATAAGCTGTATGGTCAAATGACAGCGCTTCAAGAGGAGGTAAATATGCCGGCAAAGAAACCAGATTTTGAGAGCTCCATCGCCCGCCTTGACGAGATAGTGAAGGCGCTGGAGAAGGGCGACAAGTCATTGGACGAGGCCTTGGGGCTGTTTGAGGAGGGCACGAAGCTGATTAAGACCTGCGGCAAAATGCTTGACGAGGCCGAGCAGAAGGTGGTAAAGCTCCGCTCCTCCCCCGACGGCTCCCCCGAGGAGACGCCCTTTGAGGAGGCCGAGTGATGGATTTAACTTCCCAGCTTACCGCCTTAAAGCGGACCGTGGATGGTTACCTTGAGGGACTTTTTACGGAGAACGCCCCCTATAAGCGCCTCACGGAGGCCATGCGCTACTCCCTTTTGGCGGGGGGCAAGAGGATACGGCCGATTTTGACGCTGAAATTCTGTGAGGCCGCCGGGGGCGACCCCATGAGCGCCC
>CANQUO010000022.1 GCA_947627085.1 uncultured Oscillospiraceae bacterium | reverse complement strand
TCCCTGCGGCGCCTTCCTTGCCTGACACGAAAAATCCTCGCCGCTCGGTGTCTCCTTTTAAATAGATATTAGTATTATATCACGCAATTGTCGATTTTTTACTTGTCGTTTAGGGGGAAAAACGTGTCGTTTGCGTTAAATATCACCGTCGACACTTGAAAAAAATTGGGGATTTGAGTAAAATGCGATGTGTAGAATGATGCCCGTAATGATGCCCGCGAGGTACGGAACATGAGAAAATGGACAAAGCTCATACTGTGCGGAGTTCTTGCCGTGGCGGTGGTGACCGCCACGGAGCTTGCTTTGGACTTTTTCGAGACGTCGGATTTTTCTCTGGGCGCCGTGGAGCCCGAGCGGTGTGAGATAATAAGCGCCGGCGGCGCGGCCCGTGAGGTGGAGGCGGATATAGAGCTTATTCCCTGGGACTGGCAGGAGGGGGAGAGCTTCAGGCTCACCTGGCATCTGCCTACGACCGACGAGCTCCCGGAGCTCTACGACGATGGCTATATATATCTCGCCCCGTGCGCTTCGGAGTTCATATTTTATATCGAGGGGGACGAGGCGTTCCGGGTAGCAAATCACGATGACCAGCTGAGCTTGGCGCTTGCCGAGACATTATTCCCCATACTCCCGGAGTGGGCCGGCGCGGAGATATCCGCCGTCATTCGGCCGCTTGGCGCGGACATGGGCGAGTTCTACAACTATTATATGGCCTACACAAATTTCAAGGCTAATTACGGCTCCATGTACGCCGCCGGCAACAGTAACGCCATCCCGGCGGGGGGATACGTCACTATCTTCCTTCTGGTGTTCTTCCTTTTCCTGGCGAGCCTTTTCACCGGAAAGCCCGACTGGAGCCTCCTTGTCCTGTCGATCATGGCGGGACTTACGTCCTCCTGGTATCTCGTGAACAACTTCGGGTACTTTTTCCTGCCGGAGAGGGTTCTGGGGTTTTACAACAACTTCGGGCCCATATTTGCCGTCCTGGCGCTGGCGGTGCTCTATCTTTTCCTCAACCGCCAGAAGGGCTTCTGGAAGAGCTTCGGCGTAGTAGTGCTGACCGCCGCGGTGCTTGCGGCCGGCGTCTACCTGTGCCTTTTGGCCGCCGGGAGCGCGAAGGCGGAGCAGATGAGGTTCTATTTCACGCTGATGCTCCACGGTGATACGGTCTTGCTCGTTATAGTGCCGTATTTCACCATAGTGTGCGGGGCCATCACCGTATATGGCCGGATCAAGCAGAGCTTTATCGAGCGCAGTGAGTCCCAGGCCATGTCCGTCCGCCAGAACATGCTGTCGGACAGCTACCGGGCCATAGAACAGCGCTTTTCGGAGACGGCCATGCTCCGGCACGACTGGAAAAACCAGATAACGACCCTGAACCTCCTCTATCAGCAGGGGGAGATGGAGAAGCTGGGCCAGCGGCTCAGGGAGCTGGACTCCTCCGTTGACGGCCTGAGACTTCCGATCTTCTCCGAGTGCTTCATCATAAACGCCCTTTTGCAGAACGCCTCCGTCCGGGCGGACCGGGAGGGGATAGAATTCCGGGCCAGCGCGCCGTTGCCGGAGCAGGTGGGAATGGACGAGGGGGATATGTGCAGCTTCTTTATAAACATGCTGGATAACGCCATCGAGGCGGCGTCAAAGGTCCCGGAGGGGAAAAAGCGGTTCATCGACCTGTCCGTAAAGATAAACCAGGGCTTCCTGGCCGTCTGCTGTCGCAACAGCTGTCAAGGCGATGTGGAGCTGGAGGGCGGGATGCCGGAGACCACAAAAGCCCCCGGCGAGGGGCACGGGCTGGGTCTGAGGCAGATGGAGCAGATCGCCAGAAGGTACGGCAGTAAGCTGGATCTGAGCTGTGACGGCGGAGTTTTCACGGTGCAGACGGCGCTGAAGCTGAAAAAGGCGCCAAAAAAAGCGCCGGCGACGGCCGGCGCGGAGTGACACTGTTCATTTTACGCGTTGGCGTTGAGGTAGCGCACGAGGCAAAGCTGTGTCTGCTCGTAGTAGCGCCGCCCGATGGGGATGGTCCCGCCGTCCTTGAGCGTGAGGGAGTGACGGCCTATCTCGGTGATGGCGGCCATATTGACCAGAAAGCTGTTATGGCAACGGCAAAAGTGCTCGGACGGCAGGAGCTTTTCCGCCTCGGAGAGGGGCATGGAGAAGAACCGCTCGTCGCCGGAGGTGTGTATGTACACGCCGTGATCCCGGCTCTCCACATAGAGCATGTCGGCTATGGGCATGGCCACCGTGTGGGAGCCCCGGCGCAGCGTCACGAGCTTGGGCGCGTGATTGAGGCGTATATCGTTCCGCAGGACATCCATCAGTGACTCCCGGTCCACGGGTTTTCCCAGGTACTGCATGGCCCGGACGCTGTATCCTTCCCGCAGGAAGGCGTCGGTGCAGGTCACAAAGATGATGCTGGCCCGCTCGTCCCGGCGGCGAAGCTCGCGAGCCAGGTCCATGCCGGTCATACCGTCCATACATATGTCGAGGCAGAACATGTCGAACCGCCCCTCTCCGGAGTTCAGGGCGTCAAGGAGCTCGCCGGCGGAATGGAAGGGGACTATCCGGTGCCTCACGCCAAGGGCGTCCAGGTCGTCGTCGCACAGCCGGCAGAGCTCGTCCAGGGCCCCGGGCTCGTCGTCGCAAACGGCCAGATGGTACATCCAAATCCCTCCCTTCGGTTACTTCGCCGGAGCAATGATACCATATTATACAACAAAAGCTTTCTTTTTGCAACGGCCTATTGACCGGCGGCTCGCGCCCTGGGCGGAGCTTACACGGATATATCGGCGGCGCGCCGCCTATATATATTGATTTGACGCCGGATTCGGCGCTATACGTTCTATCCAAAGGAGTGAATTTATCAATATGAAAAAGCTTACAGCGATCTTCCTTTGCCTCGTCATGGCGGTGTCCCTGACGGCCCTGGCGGCCCTGGCCGACGGGGACGTTACGGTGACTGTTTACGCCACCAACGACATGCACGGCGTTGTGGAGGAGAGCGATTCGTCCATCGGCCTTGCCAAGGTGGCCGCCCTGGCCTCCGGGGCCAACGACATTCTGGTGGACGCCGGGGACGCCACCCAGGGCACGTCCTTCGCCACCCTCACCCGTGGCGCGGACGTCATCGAGATGATGAACGCCGCCGGCTACGACGTGATGTGCGCCGGGAACAACGATTTTGACTACGGCGTGGAGGTGTTCCTCGAAAACGCCGAGGCCGCAGATTTCCCCGTGCTGTCCGCGAACTCCGTCTACAACGGCTCGGCCCTCACCGAGGGCTCAACGGTGGTGACGAGAGCGGGATATGATATCGGCTTCGTGGGCCTCACCACCAGCGCCACCTCCACCACCGTGGAGCCCGACAACCTTAAGGGCCTCACCGTGGGCGAGGAGCTGGCCGCCGCAAAGCGGGAAATCGCCGCCCTGGCCGCCAGGGACGTGGACGCCATCGTGCTCATCTGCCACATGGGCAATAACGACACGGCGGTGGAGACCACCAGCGAGGAGCTTCTGGCGGGCCTCAGCGACAGCGAGCTCGCCCTTGTCACCGCCGTTGTGGACGGACACAGCCACACCGTGGAGGACGGCGTGGTCTACAAAAGGGGAGAGCACAGCGTCCCCATCGTCCAGGCCGGCACGCGGCTTTCACATCTGGGCCGGATAACGCTGACTTTCGGTAAGGACGGCGTCGCCGCCGCCGGGGACGCCCTTGAATACAAGGAGGTCATGGCGATGGATACTACCGCCGGAAATGCCGCGGCGGAGAAGGTTGAGACGGCCCTTGCCGCCGTCAAGGAAAGCCAGGACGCCCAGCTCAAGGGCAAGCTCATCGACAACCTGGAGCCCGTCTGGGGCGGGAACGTCTACTGGGACTACTCCGAGAACCGCATAGTTGAGACGGCCTACGGCGACCTTGTCACCGACGCCTTCGCCGCCAAGGGCCGCAGCTACGCCGAGGCCACCGGACTTGACATGCCCGTTATTGGCCTGGAGAACGGCGGCGGCATCGCCCAGCCCATGTACAAGGGCGCCGTCACCTACGGCGACATACTGAACGCCTTCAACCACGGCAACACCGTGGAGGTCCGCACCGTCACCCCGGCTCAGCTCTACACCGCCCTTGAGGTGGGCCTTACCATGACCGGCCAGGACGACACGGGCCTTATCCTGCGCGAGCGCGTCAGCGGGAGCTTTTTGCAGGTAAGCGGATTTACCTACACCTACGACCCCGCCGGTACCGCCGGAGCCAAGGTCACGGACGTGACGCTTGAGGACGGCACCTCCCTCAAGCGGGACGACACTGAAACCAAGCTCCTGCTGGCCACCACAAACTATGTGGCCGGCTTTGACGGCCTCAGGGACGGCGAGAAGCTGGCGGAGCTTTGCGGCGAGGACGCGGCTGTCCAGGACTGGCTGGCCGCCCTCACGGAAAACGGCGCTGTTCCCCTTGACTACCCCATCACCGGCGACCGCATACGCTACGCAAACGACAAATCCCCCGAGACATATGAGGTCTCCATCCCCGTGGCCAACTCCAAGGGGCAGGGGATACCGGGCCTTAAGGTCAAGGTCAGCGTCGACCGCGGCACGGCCATCGACGCCGTCACCGACGGCAGCGGCTGTGTGACCGTCACCGTCTCCAAGGGCCCCCACTCCGTGGCCGTGGACGTCTGCGACACGCCCGTTTACGTAAATAACTACTCCGGCTCCGGCACCGTGACCACCAGGACCGGCTACTGTGAGTTCGCCTTTAAGGCGGATGCCCAGGACCCCTACGAGGACGTGAAGGCCGGGAGCTGGTCCTGGACGGCCATAAGCTGGGCCAAGACGTCCGGCATCCTGAAGGACGTGGAGGGCACTTCCTTTGAGCCCTCAAGGGCCGCCACCCGCGCCGAGGCCGTCACCTTCCTTTGGCGGTTGGCCGGAGGGAAACAGACGGATTACATCATACCCTTCTCCGACGTCCCCGAGGACGCATCCTACCGCGAGGCCGTCCGCTGGGCCGCCTCGGAGGGGATAGTCCAGGGCCGGGGCGCGGGCTTTGACCCCGACGGGGCCGTGACGCGTGAGGAGCTGGCTGTGATGATATACCGCTACGAGCAGAAGCTCGGCGGCGGCTTCACCGGCGCCTGGATGTTCCCCCTCACAAATCCCGACGCTCTGGACGTCTCCTCCTGGGCCGACGAGGCCATGCACTGGTGCGTTATGAACGGCATCGTCAGCGGCGGCAACGCGGGCAAGCTCACGCCCCGGGCGGAGGCCACCCGCGAGCAGGCGGTGGCCATGCTCTCAAGGTACGCGGGACTAAAATTGTCAACAAAGGCCGTTGGCCTTTGTTGACAAGAGTGGGGAGATAAATTTTTTGAATTTTGCGAAATTCAAAAAATTTATTCCTGCCGTCACGCCGCGCGCGCCGCAAGCGGCACACTTGCGTGACAAAAGGTAATTTTCGCGACGCACATGTCGCCGCGAAAATTATTTGAAATGGGGCTTGTCAACAGGCTGAGACGGGGGCTTTTGCTCTCGCAGGGCAGATAAAAAAGAGCGGGGAAGAATTTCCGGGATTCCGATTCCGGAAATTCTTTTTACCGTTCGCGTCAATTAACGGACGTTTACGACGGAAAAGTGGCGCGGTAACCGAACGGGGAGTATAATTAGTAAAATAGCTATGGCCTTGGCTTGACGCCGGACACGGCGCGGAAAGGATGATGATCCTGTATGGCGGAGCTCATCGGGCAGAGGGTATTCCCGGCGGACGATACGGCGCTTGCCGATGTTCTGGGGTTTATAACCGGCTCCCTTGAGGAGGCCGGATGCCCCCCGCGTGCCCTTATGCAGCTTGAGGTGTCGGCGGAGGAGATATTTGTAAATATCGCCCACTACGGTTACCCCGCCGGTTCGCCGGGGCAGGCCCGGGTGACGCTCTCGCTGGACGAGGGCCCGGCGGCGGTGGTGGAATTTGCCGACAAGGGGGTGCCCTTCGACCCGCTGGCAAAGCCGGACGCGGACATCACGCTGTCGGCGGAGGAGCGGCGCATCGGCGGCCTTGGCATCCTGATGGTAAAAAAGGCCATGGACAACGTCACCTATCGCCGAGAGGACGGGATGAACATCCTCACGTTACAAAAACGATTCGCGTGAACGCGGACATCATTTTATGAAAAGGGGAATCATATCTATGACGATCACAAAACAGCAAAACGGCTCAAATCTCACGGTGCTTCTGGGCGGACGGCTGGACACCAGCACCGCGCCCCAGCTTGACGCGGAGCTCAAGAACTCCCTTGGCGGCGTCAAGGAGCTCGTCCTGGACATGAAGGACCTGGCGTATCTCTCCTCCGCCGGACTGCGCGTTATATTGGCCGCCCAGAAGGTCATGAACAGGCAGGGGAAGATGATCGTCCGCAACGTGAACGAGACGATCATGGAGATATTCGACGTCACCGGATTCATCGATATATTGACCATAGAATGAACGCGACTGAGACGCTCCTGTTCAAGGAAACAGCGCTGGAGGACAGGGGTGTAATAGAAAAATATATGTACCGCTGGGGTGAGGGCTCGTGTCAACACTCTTTTGCCGCCATGTACCTTCTCTCCCACAAATACGGCGATTCCTTCTGTGAGCGGGACGGGTATCTTTACGTCCTGCGCTCAAAGCTGTGCCGGGACGGGGAGAGGGTCTACCTCTTCCCAATGGGGGACAGGAGGGACGAGGATGGACTCCGGCACGCCCTTGAGGCGGTCCTCGAGGACGCCCATGCCAAGGGGGCCAAAGTGCGCTTTGAGTCCCTTACCCGGGAGGCCACGGAGCTCTGCCTGCGGCTTTTGCCCGGGCGCTTTGAGGCAAAGGCGGACCGTGACCTTTCGGAGTATATCTACACCTTTGAAAGGCTCGCCTATCAGAAGGGGCCGGAGATGCACTCCCGCCGCCAGGGCGTCAGCACCTTTTTCAACCAGTACGGCGACCGCGTCCGTATAGAGCGCATCAGCCACGAAAATCTGGGTGACGTCCGGAGCTTTCAGGCCTTCTGGTCCCACTCCGGCCAGAGCCCGGAGGACGAGGAGCACATGGAGATAGAGAACACATCCATCCAGAAGGCCCTGGAGCATTTTGAGGACCTGGGGCTCAAGGGGATAGTGCTGTATGTGGACGGCAACTGCGCCGGCTACGCCTACGGCGTGGCGCTGTCGCCTAAGCACTATGACGTTATAATCGAGAAGGGTGACCGCCGGATAACGAACATCTACCGGGCCTTAAACCGGGAGCATGTCCGGGCCTGCGCCGGAGGTTTTACATATATAAACCGCGAGGAGGACCTGGGGGTTGAGGGACTGCGCAGGGCGAAGCTTATGGATAAGCCGGACATCCTGCTGGAGAAATATATAGTTACGGAGGCGGAGGCGTGAATAAGACCGAGGCAAGCGTATCGCTTATCATAATTACGTTCTTTTCCGCGAGCCAGTATGCCTTTTTAGCGGGGGTACCGGATTCGGTATCCCAATTTTCCTTTTTGTTCATCACCGGCCTTGTGGGTTTCCTTATAACCTTCGCGCTGTTTTTCATGTCGACGCCCGTGGCAATGCTGGCGGCCGAGTGCCTGTCCACACTCATCTGCGGCGGTATCGCGTGGGTGGGCTGGCACCGGGGGGATAACGGCCTCTCCCTTAAAAAGCCCGTGGATTATTTAAGATATGTGATACTTATCTCCGTCCCGGCGGCCCTCTCCGGCGCGCTGTGGCGGCTCATTGCCGGCCATGGCGGGCTCAGCCTCACGGTTGCATACATAACGACGGGAATTTTTATCGGCATACCCGTGCTCATACTGGCCGGGTCCATATTTTGCCTGGAGCCCGTCCTGCCCTGCGGGCGGGAGCGCGAGCATCAGGCGTCTGGGCGGATAGACCGCGACCCGGACAGCGTCGGGGCCTTCAATGACCTTTTGGAGGAGAAGCTCCTTCTCACCGGGAAGGTCAACATGAAGCGCCTCTTTGAGCTCCAGAACGTGGTGGAGGAGGTCTCGCTGCGGGTGCTGGGCGAATATCCGCAGGCCGCTATAAATGTGAGCGTGGACTGCCACGACTCCTGCTCTGTGAGATTTGACTATGAGGGGGAGAAATTCAGCCCTCTCAAGATGAGCCGGGACGGCGACGAGGTGGACCTCATGTCCTTAAAGCTCATCCGCCACCGGGCGCTGAGGGCCTCCCACAGCTTCTCCGGCGGAGTGAACCGTGTGCATATCGTCGTATAAGGTTCCCGTTCAGAACGCGTAGGGACGGTTACGGAGGAATATCATATGAATAAAAAAAGGAATTCCATACGCACAAGACTTCGCAGGATGGTGCTTATACTGTGCGTGACGTCGCTGGCCGTCAGCGGAGCCGTGGGCCTTACGGGCCTGTTCACCGTGCGCGGACGGGTGCTGTCCGACAGCCGGGACCTGGGCGGCACCGCCGCCCAGACGAGCGCCGACGCGCTGCTTTCCCAGATGAAGCAGAACCTTTTGCGTGTGGTGACGGATAATGCGAGCCTCGCCGATGTGGAGCTTGGGCGCTTCAGGGAACAGGTCGAGATGTTTGCCCTGTATATCTCCGGGCTCTACGAGCATCCACAGCAGTATGTGCCTCACGACGTGCCCATACCGGACGCCGCCAATGCGGGCGTGAACACCATGCAACGCGTTCTGGCCACGGAGGATGTCAAGGTCCCGGATATCCTGGACGAGATGGAGCTTCTTGGCAACGTGGAGCAGATATTCGACCCGGTCATATCCGAGAACCCCGACACCATCGCCACGATTTACCTCGGTACAAAGAGCGGCGTCATGATAAGCTACGACAAGTATTCCGACTCCGCCGCCACCGGGGGAGAGTCATATTATGACTTTTTCCAGTCGAGATGGTACCCCACCGCCCGGGACGCCAAGGGCACTATCTTCACCGACGTGTACGACGACGTCTACGGCCGGGGCCTGACCATCACCTGCGCCGCGCCGTTTTATAACGGGGACGAGTTTATGGGCGTGGTGTCCATGGACATATTGGTGGGCGACTTAAACCGGATGGTGATCGACGTGGATTTCAGCGTCGGGTCCTACGCCTTCCTGGTGGACCGGACCGGAGCGGTCATCGCCTCCCCGGACGAGTGGGGCGACGCGGGCTTTTTGAACATCTATGACACGAACAGCCCCATCAGCCGCGTGGCCGATACAATAATGAACGGCGCGTCGGACGTTTTGAGCGTGGAGGACACCTACTACGGCGTCACGCCCATCAACTCGGCCAGCTGGCACCTGGTGGTCAGCGTGCCCGAGGGCGATATCGTGGCCCCCGCCCATGCTATACGCGACGACATCGCATCAAAGACGGACTCCACCGCCGAGTCCATTGAGCGGAGCATCAAGACCGTGGAATTTTTCTTCGCCATCGCCTTCGTGGCCGTGGCCGTGGCCGTCACCATGCTGAGCTCCCGCTTCTCCAACGACCTCACAAGGCCGCTGTTGGCCCTTGGAGCCGATGTCAAGAAGATATCCGACGGGGACCTTACATACCGGGCCAAGATTCTGACAAACGACGAGATAGGGGACCTGGCCGGGGAATTTAACCTCATGACGGAATCCCTTGACAAATACATCAAGGACCTGACCACCATGACCGCCGAGAAGGAGCGCATCGGGGCGGAGCTCAACGTGGCCACCCAGATTCAGAGCTCCATGCTCCCCAGCATCTTCCCGGCCTTCCCGGAGCGGCAGGAATTCGACATTTTCGCCTCCATGACCCCCGCCAAGGAGGTGGGCGGCGACTTCTACGACTTCTTCATGGTGGACGAGAGGCACCTGGCCATCGTCATGGCCGACGTGTCCGGCAAGGGCGTGCCGGCGGCCCTCTTCATGGTCATCGGCAAGACGCTCATCAAGGACCACACCATCCCGGACACGGACCTGGGCGTGGTGTTCATGGAGGTCAACAGGCTCCTTTGCCAGTCAAACTCCGAGGGCCTCTTTATCACCGCCTTCGAGGGCGTGCTGGACCTGGTGACCGGCCAGTTCAACTTCGTCAACGCCGGACACGAGATGCCCTTTATCAAAAAGGCCGGCGGACGTTTTGAGCCCCGGAAGATAAGGGCCGGTTTCGTCCTCGCCGGCATGGAGGGCGTGAAATACCGCATGGGCACCATGAAGCTGGAGCCCGGCGACAAGCTCTTCCAGTACACCGACGGCGTCACCGAGGCCACCAACGCCCACGAGGAGCTCTACGGCATGGGGTGGCTTGAGGCGGTGCTCAATAAGTACGGCGACTGCCCGCCCATGGAGCTTCTTCCGGCGGTGAAGGCGGACATCGACGAATTCGTGGGCGAGGCGCCCCAATTCGACGATATCACCATGCTGTGCCTTGAGTACAAAAAGGTCATGGAGGACACGGACTTTTACGAGATAACCATAGACGCCAAGGTCCAGAACATCCCCGCGGTGACGGATTTCGTCAACCGGCGGCTGGAGGAGTTCCACTGCCCGGAGTCCATCCTCTCCCACATCGACATCGCCGTTGACGAGCTGTTCAGCAACATCGCCCAGTACGCATACTCCACCGGCGACGGCATGGCCACGGTGCGCGTGGAGACCGAGAACGATCCCCCCGAGGCGATCATAACCTTCATCGACAAGGGCAAGCCCTACGACCCATTAAACTTCACGGACCCCGACACCACGGTGCCCATAGATGAGCGCAACATGGGCGGACTGGGGCGGTATATCGTCAGAAAGGCCATGGACTCCGTGACCTACGACTACAAGAGCGGACAGAACATCCTGACCATCCGCAAGAGCCTGGCGCAGTGAGCTTTTAACTTTAATTACGAATTACAGCTAAATGACGACAAAAATTCCATGCCCGGTAAGCTTACCGGGCATGGCAGCCTGCCGAAAAAGGCCTACGGCCTTTTCCGACAAAGGGGAACGTGCGGGAAACTCCGCGTGAATTTTGTGAAATTCACGCGCAATTTCCCTGCTGTCGCCCTGCGCGCGCCCCAAAGGGGCACACTTGGGCGACAAAAGGGATTTTTTCTGACGCACATGTCGTCAGAAAAAATATTGAAATTGAGTCTTTTGACAATCTGCCATGCCCGGTAAGCTTGCCGGGCATGGTTTATTAGTAATTATTAATATGTTTACTCCGCTGTGAAGATGTTGTCGGGTATGACGTTGCCCTCGGGGAGGACTATCATGGCCACAAAATTACCCGCCTCCTGTACCTGGGCGCGGGAGGCCCAGCCGATGGAGGACTCGGGGTAGGCGGCGTTGTCGGAGCCCGTCTCGATTCGGGCGTTGAATATGTCCTTCACCTTCTGGATGTCGCCGGAGTTTTTCACCTCCACCATCACAAGCTCGCAGGGGTGGGTGACGATAGGGGGGAAGTAGGCGGCGGACTGGTTAAGGTCCAGGTCCAGAAGCCCGGGGTAGAAATTGCCGATAAGTCCCGGGTCCTGCTCCGGGAACAGCACCACGGCCTCGGCGTCCGCCGGTTGGGCGGCCATCACGGCGTCGTAGAAATCGGCAAGCGGCGTCCCCGGCTCAGGGCCCTCAGACCCCTGGTCAGCGCAGGCGGCGCAGGATAGGGCCAGGATGGCGGCAAGCAACGAAATTATAAGCTTTTTCAAGTTTTTGACCTCCCTTATGATTTATTGTCAATATATTATGATTTCCTTACCCGTATCTGTCAATCAGGTGCGTAAAATATACGTATTTCTGCGCAAAAATTGATATAAATCACGCAAAAAATCCTTGAAAAGAGCGCCGGTGTGTGGTAGACTAAGTGTCGTTACGGCGTTGATGGGGAAAATTGCGGAGACTGCGCCAGCAGAGAGGGGCCGCCGAAGGCTGAGAGCGCCCCGGTGAAAAGTCCGCACGGTTCGCCCCGGAGCTCCGGCCAATCACCGGCGTCGGCCCGCGTTAAGGGCGTAAAAGCGCGCGTATCCTACGCGAACTTGGGTGGTACCGCGGAAGAGCCTTCCGTCCCATGCGGACGGGGGGATTTTTTTGTGGACCGGCTTATAAATATACCTTTATATTTATAAATGTATATTTATTTATAATGTATATTGTATAAACAATTTAAAACCTTTTACAATGGAGTGATAAAATGAGAGAACAACTTGCAAGGATTCGCGAGGAGGCAACGGCAAAGCTCTCCCAGGCCTCAAGCTCCGCGGAGCTTGAGGAGCTCAGGGTAAAGTACCTGGGCAAAAAGGGCGAGATCACGGCCATCTTGAAGCAGATGGGCGGCCTGCCCGCCGAGGAGCGTCCGAAAATGGGCCAGCTGGCCAACGAGGTCCGGGCGGTCATCGAGGAGAAGCTCACCGCCGCAAAGCGGGACATGGAGGCCAAGGCCCTGGACCTTCGCCTTCGGGCCGAGGCCCTTGATGTCACCGTCCCCGGAAAGACGCCCAAGATGGGCCACCGGCACCCCATGTATATAGCCCTCGATGAGATGAAGGAGATATTCATCGGCATGGGCTTCACGGTCCTTGACGGGCCGGAGGTGGAGCTTGCGGAGCTCAACTTCGACAGGCTCAACGCCGACGAGGGCCACCCAAGCCGGGACTGGTCCGACACCTTCTATTTTGACGAGCAGAGCCGCGTCATGCTCCGCTCTCAGACGAGCCCCATGCAGGTCCGGGCCATGGATTCCATGGAGCTCCCCATACGCATAATCGCCCCGGGGCGCGTCTACCGCAAGGACGAGGTGGACGCCACCCACTCGCCCATGTTCCACCAGGTGGAGGGCATGGTCATAGATAAGGGCGTCACCATGGCGGATTTGAAGGGTACTTTGAACACCGCCGTCCAGCAGCTCTACGGCGAGGGGACAAAGACCCGTTTCCGCCCCCATCACTTCCCATTCACCGAGCCCAGCTGCGAGATGGACGTCCAGTGCCACAAGTGCGGCGGCGTTGGCTGTCCCACCTGCAAGGGCGAGGGCTGGATAGAGCTTCTGGGCGCGGGGATGATCCACCCCCACGTGCTGGAGATGGCCGGCATCGACCCCAACGTCTGGTCCGGCTGGGCCTTCGGCTTCGGCCTTGAGAGGCTCGCCATGCGCCGGTTCAAGATAGACGACCTTCGTCTCATATTCGAAAACGACGTAAGATTTTTGGAGCAGTTCTGAGGAGGTGGAGAGATATGTTACTTTCGCGCAAATGGCTCCGTGAGTTCACGGACACCGAAAAGGTGAACGATAAGGATTTCGCCGAGGCTATGACACTCTCCGGCTCCAAGGTAGAGACCGTTGAGAGGTTGGGCGACGAGATTTCCAACGTGGTCGTCGGTAAGATAGTCGAGATGGTCCGGCATGAAAATTCCGACCACATGTGGGTGTGTCAGGTCGACATCGGCAAGGACGAGCCCGTCCAGATAGTCACCGGCGCCCAAAACCAGAAGGTGGGCGACCTTGTGTCCGTGGCCCTGCACCACTCCACCCTTCCCGGCGGGAAGAAAATTGAGAAGGGCAAGCTCCGAGGCGTCATGTCAAACGGTATGCTCTGCTCCTATCAGGAGCTGGGCTTCACCGACAACGACTGGCCCCATTCCGTGGTGGACGGGCTCTTCATTCTGAACACCGACCCGGACCTTATGGCCATGGGACCCAAGCCCGGCGACGACATAAAGCCCCTTCTCGGCCTTGACGACACGGTCATCGACTTCGAGATAACCCCCAACCGGCCCGACTGCCTCTCAGTTATCGGCCTTGCCCGTGAGGCGGCGGTGACCTTCGGTTCCAAGCTCTCGCTCCACACCCCCGTGGTGAAGGGCTCCGGCGGCGCGGCCTCGGACTATGTCGCCATCGACATAGCCGACCCGGCCCTCTGCCCCCGGTACACCGCCCGGATGGTGAAGAACGTGAAGATCGCCCCATCGCCCCTGTGGCTGAGACAGCGCCTTCGCGCCTCCGGCGTCCGGCCCATTTCAAATATCGTGGACATCACAAACTACGTGATGCTGGAGTACGGCCAGCCCATGCACGCCTTCGATTTCAGTTGCGTTGAGGGCAAGCACATAATCGTCCGCACAGCCAAACCCGGCGAGACGATAACCACCCTCGATGGCAACCCCAGGGCCCTGACCCCGAAGATGCTGTGCATCTGCGACGAGAACCGCCCCGTCTGCGTGGCGGGTGTCATGGGCGGAGCGAACTCCGAGATCGTGGGCGACACCGCCATGGTGCTCTTCGAATCGGCCACCTTCAACGGCCCCAGCGTCCGCCGTACGGCCACCGCTCTCGGTATGCGCACCGACTCCTCCGGCCGGTTCGAGAAGGGCCTTGACGTGATGAACACCATCAACGCCGTCAACCGCGCCTGCGAGCTGGTTGAGCTTCTCGGTTGCGGCGAGGTCGTGGACGGCATTATCGACGTGTTCCCCGATAAGCCCGCGCCCGCCCGCCTGCCACTGGAGCCGGAGAAGATAAACGCCCTCCTGGGCACCGATGTGGACCCGGAGGAGATGCGCCGGATACTCCGCGAGCTCGATTTTGACATCGACGCGGACGACACGGTCACCGTCCCGTCCTGGCGCGGCGACGTGCGCAGGATGAACGACCTTGCCGAGGAGGTCGCCCGTTTCTACGGCTACAACAACATCCCCGTGACCCTCATGCGCGGCCAGACCACCAAGGGCGGCTACTCTGCGGCCCAGAAGCTGGAAAATCGCCTGGGCGAGCTGGCCCGCAACTGCGGCTACGACGAGATAATCACCTACTCCTTCATCTCTCCCACGGCCTACGACAAGATTCTCTGGCCCGAGGACGAGCCCCGCCGTGAGTCCTTCAAAATACTGAATCCCCTGGGTGAGGACACCTCCATCATGCGCACAACGACTCTGCCCTCCATGCTGGAGATACTTGCCCGGAACTTCAACTTCCGGAACAAGGACGTGAAGCTCTACGAGCTTGGCCGGGTCTACTATCCCGGCGGGGACCGGGGCCTTGCAATTGAGAAGAAGGTCCTGACGCTTGGCGCCTTCGGCGAGGGAATGGATTTCTACGCCATAAAGGGCGTGGTCGAGGCGGTCTTACGTGATATCCGCGCCGAGAATGTGGAGTTTGTCCCCTGCGTGGATGACCCCTCCTATCATCCCGGCCGCTGTGCCCAGGTCCTTATCGGCGGCAAGCCCGCCGGCGTCGTGGGCCAGATTCACCCGCTGGTTGCCAAAAACTACGGCTTCGACTGCGACGTCTACACCGCCCAGATCGACTTCGACGCCCTCTACGAGGCGAAGGGCGAGGACCCCGTCTATGTCCCACTGCCCCGTTACCCCTCCGTCACCCGGGACCTGGCCATCATCGCCGACCGCTCTGTCACCGTGGCGGCCATCGAGAAATGCATCCGCCGCGCCGGCGGGAAGCTCCTTAAGAATGTGAGCCTTTTTGACATCTACGAGGGCAAGGGTATCCCCGAGGGCAAGCGCTCCACGGCCTACTCCCTGACCATGCGCTCCGACGAGGGCACCCTCACCGACGACCACGCCGACAGCACCGTCAAGTCCGTCCTTGCGGCCCTTGAAAAGGAGCTCGGCGCGACCATCAGATAAAAAAGGCCCGGGGGCCTTGACAATCAAGGCCCCCGGGGGTATAATATACCTACAACAAGAGTTGGCTTTAGCGGCCGGCTCATACCAGTCAATTTAAAGAAGTTGACCGTTCGGGTGCCGCCGAGCGGTCAACTTGCGTATAGGGGAAAGAACCACGACCACATCGCCGCGAAGGCGAGGGCCATTACCAAAGTTAAAACAACCTTAAGTACGTCTTTCCACATACGCCTCACCCCCTTTCCCGCGCAGACCGCGCGAGGGGTGAGCCGACCGCTTTTTCAGGCCAAACCCTGTTGCTGGCCCGATTATACCACCTGCAACCGGAATTGTCAAATTCCGCCGCATCAAAAAGGCCCGGGGGCCTTGACAATCAAGGCCCCCGGGGGTATAATAATACCTGCAAAAGGGTTCGACTTTAGCGGTCGGCTCAACAATCAGCTTATTTATTCAAAAAGTTGACCGTTCGGATGCCGCCGAGCGGTCAACTTGCGTATAGGGGAAAGAACCACGACCACATCGCCGCGAAGGCGAGGGCCATTATCAAAGTCAAAAAAACCTTAAGTACGTCTTTCCTCATACGCCTCACCCCCTTTCCCGCGCAGACCGCGCGAGGGGTGAGCCGACCGCTTTTTCAGGCCAAACCCTGTTGCT
>CANQUO010000021.1 GCA_947627085.1 uncultured Oscillospiraceae bacterium | reverse complement strand
AGGGGTATGATGTCCAGGTCCTGGGTGGTGACCTCGTTGCCCTGGGGGTCGTGGCCGTAGGCCCATATCTGGCCGTCGTCGCCGATTATGAGCTTCTCCATGAAGCCGTTGTTGAGGTAGCTTGTGTAATAGCAGGTGTCGTCGATGGAGATTATGAGGGGCGTCTTGCCCTTGGGGACCTTGATGGTGTTGCGGACCATCTTGGCCACGCCGTTTTCATCGGTGGTCTCGCTCCACACGTCGTTCATATTTACAAGTATATAATTCTTTTTGTAGAGGCTGTCAAGTATTTTATTAAATTCGTTTACGGTTACCATCCAGTCGTCAAAGCCCTTTTCCTGGTCGTCGCCGTCAAAGGCGAGCTCGGGGTAAGCGATGATCTGGTGGAAGAAGAGGTGCTCCACGGTGCCGGACCAGTCGCGAAGCTCGCTCTCGTCCCAGGTCTTGTAGTTATAGACGTACTCCGCCGGTGCGGAGGAGGCGGGGGGCTCGGTGACGTCATCGGAGGGGTCGGCGGAGCTGTCGGAGGGGCCGCCCGTGCCGGAGGGGTCGTCGGAGGCGTCGGAGGCGCCGGGGCCGGGCTCCGTCTGCTTTGACGGGCGCGTATCGCGGTGGGCGGTGTTGGCCGCCTTGCAGGAGGTGAGCGCCAGCGCAAGAGCCAAAATCAGCGCCAGAGCTATAAATCTTTTATAAGTGGCCATTTAAATCCCTCTCTTTCTTTTCCATGGCTGGTATTATAATCCGTTTTTCCGAAAAAATAAAGTACAGCGTAACAACAAATTGTTACAAATCTCGATGATATATGATATAATGGAGACGAACGGCGTTGATATACAGGTATAATATTACACAATTGCATCAAAATTGTAAAGAAAGTTTACATAATTTAAATTTTGCGGTATCGGGACCGGGGAGGGCGTATGCTGAGACTTTATCTGGGCCGCGCGGGGAGCGGAAAGACGTCATACATACTTGAGGAGCTCAAGAAGGCCGCCGGGAGCGGCATCGCCGGGAACGTGCTCATCGTGCCGGAGCAGTACTCCCACGACTGCGAAAGGGCCCTGGCGGCCATGGGCGACAGCGTGTGCCTTTTTGCCGAGGTGCTGAGCTTTACGCATCTGGCGTCCCGGGTATTCGCCGAGACGGGGGGACTGGCTGACGGGAGCCTTGACGCCGGGGGGCGGGTCCTCGCCATGAGCAGGGCGTATATGGAGGCAAGCCCCAGGCTCCGGGTCTACGACGTTGGCTTTCGCAGGCCGGATTTTATAAAGGACCTTCTTACGTCATACGACGAGTTGAGGTCGGCGAGCCTCACCGCCGAGAGCCTTGCCGGGGCGGCGGCCGAGGCGGAGGGGGGGCTTGGGGACAAGCTTTCGGACCTGGCGCTCATATTTGAGCTATTCGAGGCGGTGAAGGAGCGAAGCGGCGCCGACACACGTGATATCCTTGAAAGGCTGGCGGAGGAGATCTGCGAAAGCTCCGTGGGAAAAACGGGCCGGGTGTTCGTGGACGGGTTTACGGACTTTACATATCAGGAGGCCCGGATAATCGAGGGGCTTATCAAAAAGGGCGCGGACGTGACCGTGGCTTTAAACTGCCGGGACCTTACGGACAGCGACCTCACCTTCCGCTTGACGGTAAGGACGGCGGGACGGCTGCTGGCAACGGCGAAGGAGCTTAATGTAGAGGCGGAGATCGTGCGCTTTTCCGAAAAGCCCGGGAAGGACCCGGCGCTCAAGTACCTGGAGCGGAGCATAACGGACTACGCGGCCCCAACCTATGAGGGACCGTTCGATAAGGACGGCGGGGCCATCGAGGTCATAAGGGCATCGAGCCTCACGGAGGAATGCTGCGCCGCGGCGGCAAAGGCCATCGACATCGTGAGGGCCGGGGGGAGATACCGGGATATAGCCGTGGTGTCCCCGGATTTTGACGCCTACGGGCCGGTGGTGGAGGGGGTTTTCAAAAGGTACGGAGTGCCGGTGACGAAAACCCGTATGACGGACATACTCGATAAGCCCGTGATGGCCCTTATGACCTCGGCGCTGGATGTGATAGCCAATAACTGGGACTACGCCGACGTTTTCAGGTATCTCAAGACCGACCTTGCGGGCATCGGCCCGGAGGACCGGGACCTTTTGGAAAACTACGTGCTCAAGTGGAGCATAAGGGGGGAGAGCCAGTGGACCCGGGAGGGCGGCTGGACCATGTCCCCGGAGGGCTACGGCGAGGGCATGAGCGACAGGGCCAGGGAGGAGCTTGAGAGGATAAACGCTCTTCGCGCCGCCGCCTCGGCGCCACTTGCGAAGCTCCGCGCGGCCCTTGAGAGCGCCGGGGGCGCCACGGATAAGGCCCGGGCGGTATATATGTTCATGGAGGACATAGGACTTTACGGCGCGCTCCGCGCCCGGGAGGCGGCCCTGACGAAGGCCGGAGAGGGGGAGCTTGCCCAGGAGTACAGACAGCTCTGGGACATAACCGTGGGGGCGCTCCAGCAGTTTTCGGACATACTGGGAGACACGCCCGTGGGGACCGATGAGTTCATAAGACTATTCAAGCTGGTGCTGGGCCAATACAAGGTGGGCGTCATACCCGCGAGGGTGGACAGCGTCCGGGCCGGGGACATGTCCAGGATAAGGGCCAGGGGCGTGAGGCACCTTATCATCCTTGGAGCCACGGACGAGTCACTGCCGGGTAAGAGCGGCGGGGCCGGGGTATTTTCCGAGGACGAGCGGGAGGAGCTGAGGGCCCTGGGCATAGACACCCTGGACGACAGGGACGACGAGATATCAAGGGAGCTCATGGGGGTGTACGCCTCGCTTACCGTGCCCTCGGAGAGTCTGACGCTCACATACCCCGAGGGGAGCCGCCCGTCATACGTTATATCGAGACTCAAAAAGCTATACGGCATCGCCGAGAGGATACCCGGGGACGAGATATACGCCGCCGGCCTTAAGACGGCCTTTGAGCTGGCGGCCTCCGGGGAGGGGGAGACGGCAAAAGAGCTGGCGGCTTACTTCGAGACGGAAAACGGGTGGCGGGAAAAGCTGGACGCGGTGAGGCGCGCCGGGGACGCGGCCCGGGGGAGCCTTGACAGCCGGACCGCCGAAAGGCTGTACGGCGGGAAGCTCCGGCTCTCGGCCTCCAGGATAGACAAATATTATTCGTGCAGGTACGCCTACTTCCTCCAGTACGGCCTTCGGGCAAAGGCGAGGCAGGAGGCGGCGCTGGACGCGCCGGAGGCGGGGACGTTCACCCATTTCATACTTGAGCGGGTGGCCAAAAGCGCCTCGGAAACCGGCGGGTTTGCAAACGTCACGGAGCAGGACATAAAAAAGCTTGTGCCCACGCTCGTCAAGGAGTACGCCGACACGCGCCTTGGGGGGCTCGAAAACAAGTCCGGTAGATTCAAATACCTGTACGGGCGGCTTGCGGACGCGGCCTCACGGGTGGCACTCTCCATGCGGGAGGAGCTGTGCCGGTCGGATTTCACGCCCATGGATTTCGAGCTCAGCTTCGCCCCCGACGGGGACCTGCCGCCGGTGAAGATAGGCGGCGACAGCGTCATCGGCGTTGTGGACCGGGTGGACGGCTGGGTCAAAAACGGACGGCTGTACCTTAAGGTGGTGGACTACAAGACCGGGAAAAAGTCCATGGATTTGAGGGACGTCTACTACGGCATCGGGCTTCAGATGTTTATTTATCTCTTCGCCCTCCAGCGTGAAGGGCGGGAGAGGTACGGCATGGAGGTGGTCCCGGCGGGGGTGCTCTACTCCCGGGCCAGGGACGACTATGTGAAGGCGGACCGTGACCTGGACGATAAAGAGCTTGAAAAGGAGCGGGAGAAGCTCCTTAAAACAAGCGGACTTATTCTGGCCGACCCCGAGGTCATAGAGGCCATGGAGCGCGGGGAGAAGCGCCGGCTCCCGGTGACCGTATCCTCAAAGACCGGGGAGATAAAGGGCAGTGTGGCCGACGCGGAGAAGCTGGGAAGGCTTGCCCGCAGAGTGGACGAGCTCATTGAGGACATGGCCGGAGAGATACGCTCGGGAGCGCTGACGGCAAATCCGTATCTTAAATCGAGAGTGGACAGCGCCTGCCTCTACTGCGCGTACTTCGACGCCTGCCGGTTTGAGGACGGGCGCAACGGAGAGAGCTTCAGGAGGCTCTCACGGCTCAAAACGGCGGACGTGTGGAAAATGCTGGAGGAGGCGGAAAAATGAGCGAGCTTACAAAAGAACAGCTGGCCGCGGTGGAGGACCGTGGCGGGCAGATACTTGTCTCCGCCGCCGCCGGGAGCGGCAAGACCAGGGTGCTGGTGGAGCGGCTCATGCGGTATCTGGAGGCAGGCGAGGACATAGACAGGTTCCTCATCATAACCTACACCAACGCCGCCGCCGCGGAGCTTCGGGGGAAGATACTCGACGCGCTTTATGAGAAGATCGGCGCGGACCCCGGGAATCTGGCCACGCGGCGTCAGGCGGAGCTTTTAAGGCGGGCGCATATAGAGACGATACACGGCTTTTGCACCGGGGTCATAAGGGAGAACGCCCACGTTCTGGGCATACAGCCGGATTTTCGCGTGGCGGACGAGGCGGAGACCAGGATACTCAAGGACCAGGCCCTGTCGGAGCTTTTAGACGAGCTGTACGATTCCGGGGATAAGGATTTTTACGCCCTGGCCGACACCATGGGGGCGGGAAGAGACGACTCAGCACTTACGGAGGTCATACTTGACACCCACGTAAAGCTCCTGAGCCACCCGTCGCCCGAGGCCTGGGTGGAAAAGGAGCTTGAACTTTTGGCTCTCCACGACGTGACCGACATAGGAAGGACCGTCTGGGGCCGGGTGATAATGGAGAGGGCGAAGGACAGCGCGGACTACTGGATAGACGAGATGGAGTACCTGGTCGACGAGGCCGCCCAGGACCCGGCGGTGGAAAAGGGCTACGGAGTGAGCTTCCGGGGGACCCTTGAGTCGCTGAAAGCCTTTCGCACATCCCTTGACGGCAGCTGGGACGAGGCGAAGGCGGCCTCCGACATCGCCTTTCCTCCCGGGAGGCTCTCGGGCTATGAGGAGCTGAAGGAGGTCCGCTTAAGGTGTAAGAGGGAGATGCTGAAAATATCCTCCCTTTTCTGGGACAGCTCCGAAAAGGCCCTTGCGGATATGAGGGCCGCCGCGCCGGCGTCAACGGCGCTTTTGAGGACCGTGCTCCGGTTCGATGAGCTTTACGGCGAGGCCAAGAGACGCCGGGGGGCGCTGGATTTTTCCGACCTTGAGCACATGGCGCTGCGTGTGCTGACGGACGCGGAGGGCCGGCCAAACGAGAGGGCGAGGCAGATATCCGGAAGGTTTACCGAGATAATGGTGGACGAATACCAGGACGTGAACCTTATCCAGGAGACCATATTCGGCGCGGTATCCAGGGATGGGGAGAACATCTTCACCGTGGGGGACGTAAAGCAGTCCATATACCGCTTTCGCCTTGCCGACCCCACCATATTCCTGAGAAAATACCTGAGCTTCCCCGACGCGGAAAACGCCGCGACCGGGGAGCCGAGAAAGATCGTCCTTTCAAATAACTTCCGCTCCCGAGCGGGGATACTTGACGCGGCCAATTTCATATTCAAAAACTGCATGAGCGCGGGACTGGGGGACCTTGACTACACCGAAAGGGAGCACCTTCGCCCCGGGGCGGCAAAGCCGGAGACGGCGGAGCCCGAGGTGGAGCTGGACCTTATCGACCTTGCCGGTGACGACGACGAGGAGGCACCGGACAAAAGCGGCGCCGAGGCGCTTTTCGCCGCGGGGAGGATAAGGGAGCTTGTGGACAGGGCGCGTATCCCGGACGAAAACGGCGAGGCGCGGCCGGTACGGTACGGGGACATAGCCATACTCATGCGCTCGCCGAGAGCGGCCCTCCCGGTCTGGGAGCGGGTGTTCGCCAGATGCGGCATACCCCTGGCCACGGACCAGCCCACGGATTTTTTTACCTGCCACGAGGTGTCGCTCACAATATCGATCCTGTCGGTAATAGATAACCCAAGGCAGGACATACCGCTTATTTCCGTGCTCCGAAGCCCCCTGTTCGGCTTTACAAGTCAGGAGCTGGCCCAGATAAGGCTTTATGACCGGGAGGGGGACTTCTGGCAGGCGCTGACCGCGGCGTCGGAGGAGAATGAAAAGTGCGCCGGATTTGTGGAATGGCTTTACAGGGCCCGCAGGGCCGCGCCGGACATGACGGCGGAGGAGATATTGTGGTACGTTTACGGTGAGACCGATCTTCCGGCCCACGTGGCGGCCATGCCGGAGGGGCAGAAAAGGCGTGAGAATCTGATGTTCCTTTTGGAGCTGGCGCACACCTCGGAAAGCTCGGGGTACAGGGGGCTTTTCGGCTTTTTAAGCTGGCTCCGGCGCCTCCGGGAACGGGACGATGGTGTGGAAAAGCCCGGGGCGGCCCCGGGAAACGCCGTCAGGATAATGAGCATACACAAGTCAAAGGGCCTTGAGTTCCCCATCGTATTCTTAGGTGAGCTCACCCACCGGTTCAATACCGAGGACACCAGGGCCCGGCTCCTCATCCACCCGGAGCTTGGCGTGGGGCCGAAGCTCACCGACACCGAAAGGCGTCTTGAGTACGCCACCGTGGCCCGAAGGGCCGTGGCGGAGAAGCTCAGGCGCGAGACGCTGAGCGAGGAGATGAGGGTGCTCTACGTGGCCATGACCCGGGGGCGGGAGAAGCTCATAATGCTGGTGACCAGCGCCGACGCGGGACTTTTCGTCTCTAAGCTTACGAATACCCCCTTGCCGGCGCCGCCGGAGCTTCTGCGCGGGTGCCAGTCCATGGCCGAGTGGATAATGATACCGGCATTGAGACGCCCGGAGAGCGACGGTATACGCTTCGGCATCCCGAACGTGCCCTGCGACACCGTGGGCGCGCCCTGGGTCATGAGGCTCGTTGACAAGGGCTCCCTCCATATGCCGGAAAAGGACGAGGCGGTAAGCCCGGAGGCCGCGACGCCGGAGGCGGCGGGGGAGCTTCGGGAGAGGCTTGAGTACGTCTATCCCCACTTATCCGCCACGCTGATGCCCTCGAAGCTGACGGCCACGGAGCTGAAGGGCGCCTACAAGGACGAGGAGGCCAACGAGGAGGCCGTGGGGCTTGAGGAAGAGAAGCCGCCCGAAATCGAGGTCCGCGCGCCGGTAAGGCCCCGGTTCATGGAGGGGCGCGAAGGCCTCACACCGGCCCAGAGGGGCATAGCCGTGCACACGGTGATGCAGTACGCGCGCTTTGATAAGTGCCTGACTTATGAGGGGGCCAAGGGCGAGGTGGAGCGGCTTCGGGCCATGCGGACAATATCAGATGAGCAGGCAAAGGCCGTGGACCCGGGGATAATATCGAGGTTCTTCGCCTCCGAACCCGGAGAGCTCATACTGAGCGCCGAAAAGCTTTGGCGGGAGCTTAAATTCTCCATATTGGCTTCTTCCGGGGAGCTTCCCGGGCTTGAGCCGGGGGAGAAGGTCCTTTTGCAGGGCGTGGTGGACTGCTGTGCCCAGCGTGACGGAAAGCTCACGGTCATAGATTTCAAGACCGACTACGTCACACCCGAGAGCGTCAATGAGAGGGCGGAATATTACGCCGGACAGCTCAGGGCCTACTCCCTGGCCCTTCAGAAGATGCTTAATAAGCCGGTGGAGCGGGCGATAGTGTGCTTTTTGACGGCTGGATGGCACATTGACGTGTGATTTTAGTACTTTTAAGAGAGATTTTAAAAATAGAGATAATAATGTTTGCAATTACGGAAAGCTTTTGCTATAATGGGCTGGATGTCCATTGATGGCAGGTAACAAACATAGGAGGAAATAAACGTGAACGTCAAGGAATTTGAGAAGAAAGAAAAAAGTACGGCCGAGCTCACCGTGGTGACAACTCCCGAGGAGTTCGATGCCGCCGTTCAGAAGGCGTACATCAAAAACCGCGGCAGGATCAACGTGCCGGGCTTCCGCAAGGGCAAGGCCCCCCGGCGCATGATCGAGAGCATGTACGGCGCGGGCGTCTTTTATGAGGACGCGGTGGAGGCCCTGGCCCCCGACGCCCTGGACGCCGGCGTGAAGGAGAAGGAGCTGGAGATAGTGGGCCGCCCGTCCATACTGGACTTCAATATCGGCGACGACAAGTCCCTCACCCTCAAATTCCGCGTCTCGCTCTATCCCCAGGTGAACGTGACCCAATATAAGGGCATAGCCGCGCCGAAGATGGCCGTCAGGGTCACCAAGAAGGACGTGGACAGGGAGATCGAGTCCGTCCGGGAGCAAAACGCCCGTATCGAGTCCGTGGAGCGGGAGGCCGCCAAGGGAGATATAGTCAACATCGACTTTGAGGGCTTTGTGGACGGCGCCGCCTTTGAGGGCGGAAAGGGCGAGAGCCACGACCTGGAGCTGGGCTCCGGCCAGTTCATCCCCGGCTTTGAGGACCAGCTCATCGGCGCGAGATCCGGCGACGAGGTGGACGTGAACGTCACCTTCCCGGAAAACTACGCTCCCGAGCTTGCCTCCAAGGACGCGACCTTCAAGGTGAAGGTCAACGAGGTCAAGGCCAAGGAGCTCCCGGCGCTGGACGACGAGTTTGCCAAGGACGTGTCGGAGTTCGACACCCTTGAGGAGTACTCCGCCTCCGTAAAGGAGGAGCTCAGCGAGCGCAAGCGGGAGGAGTCCCAGAAGGCCTTTGAGGATGTGGTCCTGAGCCGCCTCACCGACAACGTGGAGTGCGATATTCCCGACGCCATGGTGGAGGAGCATCTTGACTCCATGGTCAACAACTTCCGCTACAACCTGGCCCGCCAGGGGATGGAGCTTGAGCAGTATTTCTCCATGATGGGCATGAGCGTCCAGTCCTTCCGCCAGGAGATGCGTCCCACCGCCGAAAAGCAGATAAAGCTGGACCTGGCCTTCGAGTTCATCGCCAAGACCGAGGACTTCCCGGTATCCGACGAGGACGTGGAGGCTGAGTATAAGCGCCTTTCCGAGGAGTACCGCATGGACCTCGACGAGGTGAAGCGCGCGGTCACCGCCGACTCCGTAAAGACCGGCCTTAAGCTGGAGAAGGCCAAAAAGCTTGTCCTTGACACCGCAGTGGCGGAGAAGAAGGAGAAGAAGGCCGATAAGTCCGAGGACAAGGCCGAGGAGGAGTAAATCCCCGGAATAGTCTTTGTATAAACTGGTTATAGTTGGTTGTGAACGTATTTTACCGGTAATGTAAAGCATTTGTCAGGAGGCGTTTTTAATGAGCTTGGTACCTTATGTAGTTGAACAGACATCGAGAGGCGAGCGGAGCTACGACATATTCTCCCGGCTTCTCAACGACAGGATAGTGTTTCTGGGCGAGGAGGTAAACGACACCACCGCCAGCTTAGTTGTGGCGCAATTCCTTTTCCTTGAGGCCCAGGACCCGGACAAGGACATACAGTTTTATATAAACTCCCCCGGCGGCTCCATAACCGCGGGCATGGCGATATATGACACCATGCAGTATATAAAGTGCGACGTCTCTACCATAGCCATCGGCATGGCGGCCAGCATGGCGGCGTTCCTCTTAAGCTCCGGGGCCAAGGGCAAGAGGCTGGCCCTGCCCAATTCCGAGATCATGATACACCAGCCCTCCGCCGGGACCCAGGGGCAGGTCACCGATATGGCCATACATCTGCGCCGGATCGAGAAGATAAAGGAGCGGATGAACTCCATCCTGGCCAAAAATACCGGCAAGCCCATCGAGGTGGTCCGGGACGCCTGCGAGAGGGACAACTTCATGTCCGCCCAGGAGGCCCTGGATTTCGGCATTATCGACAAGGTGATTGAGAAGAGGTAACGCCCGGAGGGAATATCGATGGCAAACAACGACGACCACAGCGTAAGGTGCGATTTTTGCGGCAAGACGGAGACCGCCGGAAGGCGGCTCTTCACCGGCCGCAACGCCAACATCTGCGAGGAGTGCGTCACACTGTGCTACAACCTTATGGGCGGGTACGATGACGACGACTTCGAGGTGGAGGAGATACAAAACGGGGACATGGACCCCTACGAGCTGGCAAAGCAGCTCCCGAGACCCGCGCAGATAAAGGATTTCCTTGACGAATATATCATAGGTCAGGACAGGGCGAAGATCGCCCTGTCTGTGGCCGTGTATAACCACTATAAGCGCATATTCTGCCAAAACGGCAACGACACCGAGATACAAAAGAGCAATATACTGATGGTGGGCCCCACGGGCTCGGGCAAGACCATGTTCGCCCAGACCCTGGCAAGGCTCCTCGAGGTGCCCTTCGCCATTGCCGACGCCACCACCCTCACCGAGGCCGGCTACGTGGGCGACGACGTGGAGAATATCCTTCTGCGGCTTTTGCAGGCGGCGGACTTCGACGTGCCCTTAGCCGAGCGGGGCATAATCTACATCGACGAAATAGACAAGATAGCCCGAAAGAGCGAGAACACCTCCATAACCCGGGACGTGTCCGGCGAGGGGGTACAGCAGGCGCTTTTGAAGATACTCGAGGGCACGGTCGCCAACGTGCCGCCCCAGGGCGGGCGCAAGCACCCGCATCAGGAGTTCATAAGCATCGACACCACGAATATCCTCTTCATCTGCGGCGGGGCCTTCGACGGCATCGACAAGATAATCGAGCACCGTCTGGACCGCAAGTCCATGGGCTTCGGCGCGGAGATAATGAAGAAGAGCGAGAAGGACGTGGGGGAGATATTAAAGGAGATACAGCCCCACGACCTCATTAAATTCGGCATCATACCGGAGCTTATCGGCCGTATGCCGGTGCTGGTGCCCATGAAGCAGCTGACGAGAGACGACCTTGTGCGGATACTCAAGGAGCCGAAAAACGCCCTGACACGGCAGTATAAGGCCCTTATGAGCTACGACAGGGTAAATCTTGAGTTCGACGACGCGGCGCTGGAGGCCATAGCCGACAAGGCCATAGCCATGGACATCGGCGCCAGGGGCCTTCGGTCCGTGGTGGAGGGGATTCTCACCGACATCATGTTCGAGATACCCTCGGACGAGAAGGTGGACAGGGTGACGGTCACAGCCGACTGCGTCACCTCCGGCGCCAAGCCCAGTATCCACCGCAGGCCGAAGCCGCAGATAGACCCGGAGATAGCCGCCGGGATATAACTACGAGGGGCCGCACCGATCGTGCGGCTCAACCTGTTGGCAAACCCCAAATCAAATATTTTTCGCAAGGACATGTGCCTTGCGAAAAATCCCTCTTGTTTTGCGCAGTGCCGCCTTCGGCGGCGCGGAGCAAAACGGTAGGAAACAATCGCGAATAGGCCCGCAGGCCTTTTCACGATTGTTTCCGCACGTTCCCCCTGTCGACAAAGGCCCTTGGGCCTTTGCCGACAGCCTGGGCCGCACCGATCGTGCGGCTTTTCGCGTATTGCAAAGTCAGTTCGGAAGGTTTAATAGCTATGGATGAAATTTTGAGTGAAAACCCTGTTTTGGAGGCGCCGCTTCTGGCCATACGCGGCATGAGCGTATTCCCGGAGATGAGCATAAGCTTCGAGGTGGAGCGCCGGGACTCCGTGGCGGCCCTTGAGGCGGGGCTGAGGGGCGAAAAATCCGTGTTCCTCGTGGCCCAGAGAAACGCGCTGAAGGAATACCCGTTGCCCGGGGACCTTTATGAGATGGGCGTGCTGTGCCGGATAAAGCAGTTTCTGCGCACCCAGAACGGCGGTATGAGGGCGATGGTGGAGGGCGTGGCCAGGTGCCGGCTCATATCCGTGACCGACGCCGGCACCTACGCCGTGGCGAAGATATTGAGGGTCGCCGAGCCGCCGGTAAAGCCCACGGTCAAGACCGAGGCCCAGATGCGCAATGCTCTCGGTGAGTATGAGGTGTACCTTGAGCACATCGGCGCGCCCACCCATGAGGCGCTGGTGACGCTGTCCGTGCGCTCGGACCCCGGCTACACGGCTGATTTTATCGCCCAGAACGTGCCCCTGAGCTGGAGTCAGAAGCAGTCTGTTCTGGAGATCGTGGAGCCCATGAAGAGGCTGGCGGCGGTGGTGGAGATGCTCCGCTATGAGACCCGGGTCCTGGAGGTGGAGAAGGACATCGCCGAAAAGCTCCACGACCAGCTGGCCGGCTCCCAGAGGGAGCACATACTGCGCGAGCACATAAGGGTACTGCAAAGCGAGCTGGGCGAGGACGACTACGCCGAGATAGACGAGTACAGATACAAGATCGAGGAGAAGCGACTGCCAAGGGAGGTCAAGGAGAAGCTTATAAAGGAGACGGAGAGGCTTTCAAAGCAGCCCTACGGCTCGGCGGAGGCGTCGCTCATCCGCACATACCTCGACACGGTGCTGGAGCTTCCCTGGAACAAATATACGAAGGAGCGGCTGGACCTTAAGGCCGCCAGGCGCATACTTGACCGGGACCACTTCGGCCTTGAGAAGGTCAAGGAGAGGATAATCGAGTATCTCGCGGTCCGGTGCGTGGCGCCGGAGGTCAAGGGCGGCATACTGTGCCTTGTGGGCCCCCCGGGAGTGGGCAAGACCTCAATAGCCATATCCATCGCCTCGGCAATGAACAGGAAGCTTGCCAGGATGAGCCTGGGCGGTGTCCACGACGAGGCGGACATCCGGGGCCACAGAAAGACGTATATAGGCGCGATGCAGGGAAGGATAATGGCGGCAATGACCCAGGCGGGGACCTGCAACCCCCTTTTGCTCTTAGATGAGATAGACAAGCTGGGCTCGGATTACCGGGGCGACCCGGCCAGCGCCCTTTTGGAGGCCCTGGACCCGGAGCAAAACGCCACATTCCGGGACCACTATCTGGAAATACCCTTCGATCTAAGCTCCGTCATGTTCATCGTGACGGCCAACACCACCTCCACTATCCCCAGACCCCTTCTCGACCGCATGGAGGTCATTGAGATAACCAGCTACACCGACGAGGAGAAGCTGATGATAGCGAAGGACCACCTTCTGCCCAAACAGCGCAAAAAGCACGGCCTCACGGCGAAAAACCTGAAAATAGGCGACGACGCTATAAGGGACCTTATCTCCGGCTACACCAGGGAGTCCGGCGTGAGACAGCTGGAGAGGGAGCTTGCCGCCCTCTGCCGCAAGGCCGACGCGCTCATAGCCTCCGGCGAGGGCAGGTGCCTCACGGTGACAAGCGGGAAGCTTGAGGAGCTTTTGGGGCCCAGAAGGTTTAGGCCAGAGAAGCTCGCCGGCCGTGACGCTGTGGGCGTTGTGAACGGCCTTGCCTGGACCGAGGTTGGCGGCGAGATGCTGGAGGTTGAGGTCGCGTGCCTTGAGGGCACGGGGAAGATAGAGCTCACCGGGAATCTGGGCGACGTGATGAAGGAGTCCGCCCACGCGGCGGTAAGCTACGTGCGCTCCAAGTGCGACAGGCTCGGCATCGACAAGGATTTTTACAAAAACCGCGATATCCACATCCACTTCCCCGAGGGGGCGGTGCCCAAGGACGGGCCATCGGCGGGCATCACCGTGGCCTGCGCCCTCATCTCGGCCCTGACGAACGCGCCGGCGAGGCGGGACGTGGCAATGACCGGGGAGATAACCGTCACCGGGCGCATACTGCCTATCGGGGGACTTCGGGAAAAGACCATGGCGGCACTTCGCTTTGGGGTGAGGACCGTCATAATCCCGGAGGACAACAGGCCGGACCTTGAGGAGATCGACCAGACCGTGCGCAAGGCCCTGAATTTCGTCACGGCCTCCCGGCTCGACGATATACTCGATACGGCGCTCATATTTCCCGACGGGGCAAGGCCCGATATCCCGGCTCTCAAGCCGTCAAAGCCACGCGCGTCCGGTACGGGTGTGAGAGACGGCAGGTGAGGCCATGGATTTTACGAAGGTCGAATTTATAAAGTCAGCCGTAAAGCCGGCGGACTTCATCCGGGACGGCCTTCCCCAGGCGGCCTTCGCCGGGAGGTCAAATGTGGGCAAGTCCTCGGTGATAAATTCCCTGGTCCAGCGGAAAAATTTCGCCAGAGTGGGCTCCCAACCGGGAAAGACAAATCAGATAAACTACTTTTTAGTGGACAAAAAATTTTATATCGCGGACCTTCCCGGCTACGGCTACGCCGCGGTGTCAAAGGCCGAGCGGGACAGGTGGGGCGAGCTCATGGAGGAATACTTCGCATCCGGGCTCATAACTCTTGGCGTTCAGATCGTGGACTCCCGCCACAAGCCCACGGCGGACGACGTGACCATGATGAACTGGTTCAAGGCCCGCAAGTGCGATGTCATCGTCGTGGCCAACAAGGCGGACAAGTGCAAAAAATCGGAGCTTCCCGGGAATGTGGCCGTTATCCGTGAGACGCTGGACATATCCGAGGACACGCCGCTTTTGTACTACTCCGCCCAGACCCACGCCGAGAGGGAAGCTTTACGCATTGCTCTTGATTGGGCGCTGGATTTGTGATATAATGGCGTTATGCTTAACATTTGGAGAAATCTTGACTGGTCGATACTCACCGACGCACTTCTGTCGGCGGTGCCGGTGCTCATCTGCATCACCCTTCACGAGTGTGCCCACGGATACGTGGCGCTCAGGCTCGGGGACACCACGGCCCGGGACATGGGAAGGCTGAGCTTAAACCCCATAAAGCACTTTGACATCATGGGCTTCGTGATGATGGCATTTGCCGGCTTCGGCTGGGCAAAGCCCGTGCCCATCGACATGCGGCGGTTCAAAAACCCAAAGCGGGGAATGGCCGTGACGGCTCTGGCGGGGCCCTGCGCCAATGTGCTCATAACCGTCCTGTGCCTATTTCTATACGGCCTTCTCTGGCAGTTTTCGCTCAAGGGAAGGGTGGGCTATTACCTTGTGACCGGGATACTCAGGACCGCCAGTATAAGCCTGTCCTTCGCGGTATTCAACATAATCCCCATACCGCCCCTGGACGGGTCGAAGGTGCTCTACTCCTTCTTGAGCGAGCAAAGCTACTATAAGCTCATGCGCTATGAGCGCTACGGCATGATACTGCTCTTCGTCCTGGTATTGTCCGGGGCGCTGGACAGCACCTTGGGCCGGGCGGTGAGCTGGGCTTTCGATAAGCTCTGGGTCGTGGCGGAGCTGGGGAACAGGCTTGCAAATCTATTCTGACAGGTGAACAATGGAAAATCCCACCTTCCATCTGGAGGGCGTCGTCCGGACCCGGGAGGACATGGAGGACTTTGAGGGGCCGCTGACGCTGATACTCCAGCTTTTGGCGAAAAACAAAATAGAGATACAGGACATCAAGATAGCGGAGCTCCTTGACCAGTACCTTGCGTGGCTTGACGAGATGAAGTCCATGGACCTGGAGATAGCCTCGGAATTCGTGCAGATGGCCTCGCACCTCGTGTATATAAAGGCCCGCATGCTGATCTCCGCCGGGGAGGAGACGAGCGAGCTTGAGGAGCTCATTGAATCACTTGAGAGGCTCAAAAACCGGGACGTCATAGAGAGTATCCGGGCTGTCTGCCCGGAGCTTTCGGACATGTTCACCGTAGGCGCGGGGACCGTGGTAAAGCCCCCGGAGTATCTTCCGGTGGACAAGGAGTATAAGTACAGCCACGAAAAGACGGACCTTTCAGACGCTATGGCCAGGATACTTGCCCGTGAGGACGCCCAGAGCGCGGTAAAGGCCGTAAGCGCCTTCCGCTTCCCACGGAGGATAATATACTCCGTCACGGAAAAGACCCGGGAGATACTTGAGGATCTGGCCCGCACAGGCCCCACGACGCTTGGAGGCATATTCAGCCGGTCCCACAGCCGCACGGAGCTTGTGGCCACGTTCATAGCCCTTTTGGAGCTCTGCCGTGACGGGAGCATATATCTTGAGGGCGACGGGGCGGACGCCTCGGTCACAAAAGTCGAAAAGGACAGTTAATGTATGGATATAAACGATTTGGAAGGCGCCATCGAGGGCATACTTTTCGCCTCGGGGGAGGCGGTGTCGATAAAGCGCATCGCGGCGGTGCTGGCGGTGGACGAGGAGCTTATAATCGACGCCGCGCGGCACCTTGCGGATATGCTGGTATATAAGCGCCGGGGGATAAGGCTTTTGCGGCTGGAGGACTCGCTCCAGCTGTGCTCCGCGCCGGAGTATGGGGACGTCATACGTCAGGCCCTTGAGACGCGAAAGCCGCCGAAGCTCACCCAGACGGCCCTGGAGGTCCTGGCGGTGGTGGCGTATTTCCAGCCGGTGACGAGGGCGTATATCGACGAGCTTCACGGG